>NZ_JACHTR010000035.1:0-10370 GCF_020135975.1 Campylobacter sp. W0014
AACAAATTGTAAAAAATATATTTAATGCAGAACAATTTAAAGAAGCACAAGAGCTTGATTGTATCTCGGGTTTAGAGATTAATTGGATAAAACTTGATTTTTCTCCTCAAAGTATGGAAGAACCTTCACTAGAAGGTGGTTTTAATCCTGATATGTCATTTTATCCAAAAAATGAAGATGGAAGTTATTCTAAAGAAGCTTTATTTATGAGTTTTTTGAAATCTTATCCGCCTATTCCATCTTCAAATCAAGTTGTTTTAAGTCCTGAAGCAAAAGTTTTGGAAGCACAACGTAAGCTAGAAATGAAAGTAAATCCTTCTTTTGATGTTTCACTAGATGACATCATGGCAGGCAAAGTTGATTTTGCAAGTTTATTAAAAGGTTATGCACAAGATGGTTGGCTTGACGCAGATATTTATGCAATGGAAAAAGGAGTTAAATGGCAAAATACAAGCATAGGTTATGGTGGAGCTTTGTTTGATAATCAGTTTAATCAAGCAAAAGCTAATGGCTGGAAAGCAAGTAGTGAAAGTATCAATTCTTTTGTTGGATCTATAATGGATAGATTAAATAATCTCATAGGACAAACTAGGGTTTAAGATAATTTTTTAAGCTTAGCTATAAAAAATCCATCATAATCTGAATTTGGAATAATTCTCTTGCATTTTGAAATTTCTTGAAAAGACTCACTTTGTGCATCTTTTACTATAACATGCTCTAAATTGATATCTAAAATTTCGAGTTTAAATTCGCTTTTTAAGGCATTTTCTATGACTTCTTCATTTTCTTCTTTGGTAAATGTACATGTGCTATAAACAAGCTCTCCACCTACTTTTAAAGCCTTTAGTGCAGAATGTAAAAGCTTTTTTTGCGTTTTAGCTATATTTTTTATTTCTTTATAACTTTTTTCTAAATCAAAACCCATTTTTGCAAAAGTCGAGCACGGGGCATCAAGCAAAATTTTATCAAATTTTAAAGGGCATAATTTTCCTATTGTTTTACCATCTTTCATAAAGCATTTTGCATTTACTCCATAATTTTGAAGATTTTTTTGCAAAACAAAAAAACGTTCCTTGCTGATTTCATTACAAGCTAAATAACCTGTATTTTGCATAAAATTAGCTAGATTAATGCTTTTGCCACCTGGAGCAGCACACATATCTAAAACACTTTCTCCCGCCTTTACGTCCAAATTTAAAGCACATAAATAAGAGGAATAATTTTGTATATAAAATTTAAATTCATTAAAAGCTTTCATAGAGCTTAAAATATTTTTATCCTTAGCCTCAAACAAATAACAATATTCATTGATTTTTTTCCATTTTAAATGAGCTTTTAAAAAATCATTTTCCAGCTCTTTAAAATCGCACTTTAAAGAATTTAAAAAGACACAAATATTTTTTTCCTTTTCAAAAGAATTTAAAATTTGAGCAAATTCTTTTTCCGTATAAAGCGTTTTGATTTTAGAGAGCAAAATAATCCCTTATCATAATAAAAGCTGCCAAAGAATCCAATTTTCCATCTTTTTTTCGAGTATTAGCCCTTTGAAATTTCAAAGCCTCTTTGCTTGTTCCACTTTCATCTACATAAATCACTTCTTTTTCAAATTCAAGCAAAGAAACAAAATGTTGGATGCGTCTTTGCATTTCATCTTCGCTTGATCCTCCTTTTGGAATACCCACAATCAATAAAGAAATATCATATTCTTGTAAGATTTTTTTTATTTCTGTAGCGGCTTGATTGCGATTTTTTCTTATAACAGCATCAAGTGGAAGTGCTATTTTATCGATGCAAAGCGCCACTCCAATACGCTTTAAACCCACATCTAATGCTAATGCTCTCATTTTAAAACTCTTATCAATAAACCCTCGATAGAAATTTTACCCTCAAGTTCATATTCGTAAACTTTTTCACCATAAAGCGCTAAAGCCTCATCGATGCTGACACCTTTTTTACAAAAATCCAAAAATTCATCTTGCTTGTCTTCGCACACTTTTGCAAACTGGCCAACAAATTCTTTAAAATCATAAATTAATTCCGCTTTTTTCTCTTTCAAAAGTAAATTCGTCCCACTACTTTCATTGATCCTATGAGGTAAAACGTATAAAGGTTTTTTTAATTCTAAAGCAAGTTTAGCACTTTGCATAGAGCCACTACTTATATCAGCTTGGGCAACAACTACAGCTTCACTTAAAGCGATAATTAAACGATTTCTAAGCAAAAAATCATATTTTTTAGGGATATAATTTTCTTCATATTCGCTTAAAGCTAAGGCTTCTTGATACATTTGTTTGATAATTTTTTCATTGCTTTTTGGATAAATTTGACTCAAACCATTTGCAAAAATTCCTATCGTATAAGGCATAGCAGCAATACTTGCACTGATATCAACCCCCAAAGCCCCGCCGCTTACAACACAAATTCCTGAATTTTTAAGCATATTTGCCAAAGAAAAAACGCAATTTTTTGTATAAACACTCATTTTTCTTGAACCAATGATGGCAATTTTACGCTTCTTTAAAAGCTCTAAATTTCCTTTATAGTAAAGTTTTTTTGGAGGTTTTTTCAAGTCTTTAAAAAGGTCTAAAAAATCATCGCTTAAAATTTTACTTTCCATAAATTTCACTCAAATATACTAACTCCACCTTAGCAAGTAAATCTTTACTCTCTTGTAAAGCTTTTAAGGTACTTTTTCTTGGATGGCCGATTGCGATGGCAAATCCTTTTTTCTGTGCCAATCTTACAGCACTTAAAAGCTGTTTTTTAACATAAGCTACATTATCTTCATTATCCAAAAAAATATCTCTTTGTATATAAACCATGGCTGTTTCTTTGGATGCTTTTAAAGCCTTAGAATTTCCTATAGTTTTAGAATCCACAAAAAGTAAATTTTGACTTTTTAAAGCCTCGTAAAGATTTTTCATAGCCTTTTCATTGCTTGTAAATAAACTTCCGGTATGGTTGTTGATATATTTTAAATTTTTAAAATCTTTTTTAATCTGTGCGATTTTTTTAAAAATTCTTTCTTCGCTATCATTTGGATTTAAGGTATCAAGCTCTGGTTTATTGTAATGAATAGCAGCCAAAGGCAAATGCACCATATAAAAATTAAAATTAGAAGCTAATTTTGGAGTATTTGGATGATTTTTATCAGGTGGAAAAAAAGAAGGGTTTAATTTTAATTTTAAAGCTTTAAGATTTCTTACCTGACTCGCATTTGCCATATCATCGATAATAATAGCAAGTTTTGGAAGATGTTTGTCTTTTTTTTGTATCGTTTGGGTGCTTAAATTTTGCTCAATAAGACTTGAATTATTTTCTAAAATAGTTGTATTTTTTAAACTTAAATTATTATCATTATTTAAGCTTAAATTGCTCTTTAAAGTGTCATTTTTCTCAAGGCTTATATTTTGTTCGATCATTTTTGTTAAATTGATATCGTTATCGATTTTTTGTGCCTCTTGCTCTAAAATAGCTAAACTTTTATTTTTATCTTGATCATGAAAATCTTCAAACATTTCTATTTTATTTTGATTATTATCCTCTAGCAAAATCAAATTTTCTTGTTGATCGTTGTTATTTTTAGCAAAATGATTTGTAGTATTTTTAAGTTCTTGATATTTTAATAAAATTCCTAAAGCCAAAGCTATACACAATAAAAAAAGTATAGCTATAATCAAAAATCTTTGTATTTGTGTTATTTTTTTCTTAAGCAAAATAAAATCTTATAATGAGATATTTTTGTAAAAATTATTTTTTTTCAAATCACATTTTACTTGACAGACTTTGATAAAAAGATTATTCATTATACTTATCCCGTATTTTAAAATATCAATAGCAAGTATTATAACAATTAAAGTCTAAAATTCATATTTTTTTTATAAACTTTATGTAAAATTTCTTAAAAACTTACAAAAGTATATCAATGAAAGAATTTTTAAACAGCCTAAACTATGGAATAAATATCAATCAAGTTAATAATGAATACAAACAAATCATCAGAGAACTTCTAGCAAATCAAATCATTAAAGAATATAAAAATAAATTTTACCTCAACAATGGCTTTGCCTTTGGAGTTCTTGATATTTCAAGTAAAGGAACGGGATTTTTAGAATGCTTTGATGAGAGTTTTAAAAAAGATTTACTCATCGAAAACAAAAACTTAAAAGGCGCCAATTATAAAGATATCGTCGCTGTTAAACTCCTTCCTTTAAAAAGAAAACGACCTAGCGCTAAAGTTATTTTAGTGCTAAAACGTGCCAATGAAACTTCAATAGTCATCACCAAAAGATACGGAGAAGCTGTACTTGGAATGAATATCAAAACAGGTTTAAGTCTTGCTTTAAAAGCTTCACAAAAATCATTAAAAGCCCTACCTTTAGGAACAGTGCTAAAAATAGAAAATGAAAATAACAACATTATAGAAGTTTTAGGGCATATTGATGATGAAAATGTGGATGAGAAAATTTCTCTTGCACTTTTTAACAAAAATAGCGAATTTAGCGATACTTGCATCAAAGAATCTTTAGCCAATGGTAATAGCGTTGATGCGAGCATGTATGAAAATAGAATTGATTTAAGATCTTTGCCATTTTGCACCATAGACCCTATACACGCTAAAGATTTTGACGATGCTATTTATTTTGATGATAAAAAACGAGAAATTTATGTGGCTATTGCGGACGTTAGTGAATACGTCTATGCTTATAGCGCTATAGATAAAGAAGCTAGAAATCGTGGATTTTCGATATACTTCCCACACATTGCCATTCCAATGCTACCTCGTGCTTTAAGTGAAAATATTTGCTCTTTAAAACCCTATGAAGATCGCTTAGCGTATTGTTTTAAAATCGTTTTAAATGAAAAAAATGAAGTTGTTAAAGAAGAACTTTTTGAAGCGATTATTAATTCTAAACGCCGTTTTAATTATGATGAAGTGGATGAAATTTTATCAAAAAAACCTGACCTAAAAGAACACAATTGGCTTTATAAACTTTTTGAAATCACACAAATTTTAAGAAAAAAACGCCTTAAAAATGCTTTTGAATTTCGAACCGAAGAATTAAGAATGGTTTTGGATAAAAATTTAAGCCTTGAAAGTACTTTTATAGAAAAGGATACTTTTTCTCACAATCTAATCGAAGATTGTATGCTTTTAGCCAATAAAGCAGCAGCAAAAATTTTAGAAGATACGGGAATTTTTAGAAACCATTTAAGCGCTGATGCCAAAAAAATCGATAAACTTCTTAATGAATTAATCGAACTTGGTATTGATGTTAAATTAAAACCCAATTTACCAGAACTCATACGCGATATCCAAGCTTTAGCAGATGAGTTAAATTTAAGAGCAGAAGTTGATAAGCTCATCATTAAAGCGCAAAAAAAAGCAGAATATTCTAGTGAAAATCAAGGCCATTTTGGCTTAGGGTTTGACAAGTATTCTCATTTTACAAGTCCGATTAGAAGATATTCTGATCTTATTTTACATCGTTTGTTAAAAGCTAAACAAAAAAAAGATGAAAAGCTTTTTAATTATCTACTTTTAAATATACAAAACACTTGCGAAAGCCTTAGCACCCTTGAAAAAGAAGCTGATAAAGTTGCTTTTGATTTTATGGATAGAAAATTTGCAAGATGGGCTTTAAAAAATATAGGAAAATGCTTTCAAGCTTTAATCATTCAAAATGAAGGGATATGTATTGCTAAACTTGATGATGAAATTAAAGGAGCAGATATTATCCTTTACGATACCCGTGCTAATCTTTTGCAAAGGGTTGAAATTCAAATCATAGAAGCAGATATTGTCATGGCTAAAATTTATGGAAAAATTGTTGCTTGAGGTAAAAAATGTATAGAAAAGACTTGCAAACACTGCTTTTAAAAAATAATTTTCCTAATTTTTTCTTTTTATATGGAGCTGATAATTTTCAAATAGAATTATATGCCAATTTTATTAAGAAAAAATGGACTTATGATGAAACTTTAAAATTATTTTTTGAAGAATATCATTTTAATCAAGCCAGTGATTTTTTAAGCGGAGGTTCTCTTTTTAGCAACAATAAGCTTTTAGAATTAAAAATCAATAAAAAAATTCCCGCAAAAGAATTAAAAATTCTAGTCGAACTCTGCCACAATAATCAAAATAATTTTTTTCTTTTAGAGCTTTATGATGAAAATTCTAAACAAAGTGATATAGAAAAAATTTTTACAAATAATTTTGCGCGATTTTTTCAACCTAACAATGCAAAAGAAGGCATAGAACTTTTAGCGATGAAAGCAAAAGAACTTAATATAGAAATCACTCAAAATGCCTTATTTATGCTATTTACAAATTTTAATGAAAACCTATATCTAGCAGCGAGTGAATTAAATAAATTTGCTAATTTAAGTGTAAGTGAAAAAGATATAGAACAATACTGCTATAGCCTTAGTTCTGGAAATTTTGAAAGCTTTTTTGAACTGATTTTAAAAAGGCTAGATTTTAAAAATGAACTTGAAAAAATCATAGAAAGTTATAATGAAATTGCATTACTTAATTATCTAAGTGCTGGTTTTTATCGTCTTTTTAAAATCGCTATTTATGCAAAAATTTATGGAAAAGTAGATTTAAAAGAATTACTAGGCTATTCTCCTCCTCCTTTAATCGCTCAAAAATTAAGTCAACAAGCCTTTAGCATTAAAATAGAACAATATAAAAATATTTTTGCTTTATTACTTAAAAGCGAATATGAATTAAAAACCAATTCTAAATTAGCCAAAAAAGAATTTTTAATTTCAAATTTATTAGAACTTGGAAGAATCATGAAAACATAATCACTGCATTACTAATCGCATCAAATGCAAATCTTCACCTTGCATGATCTTATATTCCAAACTCGAGCAATGCGGACACTCAAAAATATTTTCTTTCAAAACGCTTTTTTGATCACATTTTAAACATAAAATTTCAAGTGGGGCGATCTCTATCAAAAGTTTTGCATTTTTACAAAATTGTGAATTTTCCTTAAATGTTTCAAAACAACGCTTAAAAAGATCTACCTCAACTCCGCTTAAACGCCCGATATTGACATAAATTTCTTGTATATCTTTGGCATTATTAGCTAAAGCATTTTCTTCACAAAGATCGATTAAAGATTCCACTATGCTAAGTTCATGCATCAGCAAATTCTCGGTAAAAGCTCACCTTTTGGAGTCTCTAAAAAACGCTTAGCTCCAAAAGAATTTTGCAAAATCACACGAGAGGCTTTTTCTTCTAAAACTTCTCCTATGATATTTGCATTTTTATTATATTTTCTTAAAATTTCCAAGGCTTTTTTCTCATCTTCTTTTTCCACGCAAAGAACAAAAGTGCCTTCATTTGCGAGTTCATACGCCTCATAACCGAAAAGCTCACAAAGTCCTAATACCTCATCTTGTATGATAATTTTTTCTTCAAAAATTAAAAAATCATTTCCACTTTGTTTTGCCCATTCGTTTAAAACCGCACTCAAGCCGCCTCTAGTCGCATCACGCATAGCTACAACTTTTACATTATTTTCCAAAAGTTCTAAAACTTCTTCATTTAAAATCTTACAATCACTTTTAATATTGGCTTCTAAATGATTTCTTTGAATCAAAACACTCGCGCCATGCCTACCTATATCTCCAGAAACCAACACACTAAGCCCTGCTTTTATATTTTTAGTTTCTTTTTTATCAAGGATTTCTCCTAAAGCTGTTGTGTTGATGTAAATTTCATCACCCTTGCCTTTTGGCACCACTTTAGTATCACCGCACACAACTAAAACTCCAGCTTTAGAGCACTCTTTTTGTATGCTTTGTAAAATTTTATTGAGTTTTTCTATTTCAAAACCTTCCTCTAAAACAAAAGCTAAACTAAGGTATTTTGGTTTAGCTCCGACCATTAAAACATCATTGATAGAACCACAAACACAAAGTTTGCCAATATTTATTTCATCATCTAAAAATATAGGATTCAAAACAAAAGAATCTGTGCTAAGGGCTAAATTTCCTAAAATTGCAGCATCATTTGCCGCATTTAAAATATCATTATTAAAAATTTTAAAAATTCCACCCAAAAGCTCATTCATTTCTTCTCCGCCACCACCATGAGCTAAAGAAATATTTTTCATGCATTTACCTTTGAATATTTATAATAAGCCGCACACGCTCCTTCTCCTGAAACCATACAACTACCTATAGGACTTCTTGGAGTGCAAACCTTGCCAAAAACTTTACAATCATAAGGCTTAGCCAAACCTCTTAAAATTTTCCCACAAATACAAGCTTTACTTTCATTTTTGCTTGACACTGCACAATCAAATCGCTTATTTGCATCAAAATCGCTAAATTCTTCTCTTAATCTTAATCCACCATTTTTAATAATTCCTAGGCCGCGAAATTCAAAATCGCAAGGTTCAAAATATTTTGTAACCAAATTTTGTGCTTTAATATTGCCTTTTTCACTCACAGCTCTTTTATATTGGTTATATACCTCAAAAGTTCCTTTATTAATTTGCTTTACTATATTTAAAACACTCTCCATAATATCCACTGGTTCAAAACCACTCACTGCTATAGGGGTTTTAAACTTAGTCGCTATAGGTTTATAAATTTCAAAACCTGTTATCACACTCACATGAGAAGGCCCTAAAAAAGCATTGATTTGCACATTTTCATCATCCATAATCGCTTCAATAGGTGCTGGAACGGTGATATGATTGATATGAAAAAAAACATTCTTTAAATTTAACTCTATCACTTTTTCAAGCAAAAGAGCACTCATAGGGGTTGTTGTCTCAAAACCTATAGCAAAAAAAATGATATTTTTATTTGGATTTTCTTTAGCGATTTCTAAAATTTCAAGTGGAGAATAAAGCGCTCTAACATCCGCTCCTTTTGCCCTTAAATCAATCAAAGAAAAATCACTCCCTGGCACCCTTAAAAGATCTCCTAAGGTACAAAAAATATTATCCTTCATGGAAGCTAATTTTATAGCAATATCAATACGATTTCTAGGCATAACACATACAGGGCAACCTGGACCATGGATAAAATTAATTTCTTTAGGCAAAATAGAAGGTAAGGCATATTTCATAATACTATGCGTATGCCCGCCACAAATTTCCATAATATTAATAGGGTTTTTAATCTCTTTTTTTATTAATTTTTTTAAGGCTAAAATGCTTTGTTTATCTCTAAATTCATCGATTAAATTCATTTAAACCTAAATCCCCTTCATCGGTATTAATTTCTCCATTGTTCATTTTTTCTACAATTTCTTGATAAGTTTTTATACTTTCTAGGGCAGATTCTTTATCGATTTTTTCCATAGCAACGCCTACATGGATCAAAACAAAATCCCCTTTTTGTAAAGGCTGATCAATCAAATCTAAATTAACTTTTCTTTTAACACCTAAGGTTTGCACGGTAGCATTATTTAATTCATCAATTTCTAAAATTTCAGATGGAATAGATAAACACATTAAAAAAGCTCCTTTTTTAATCTTAAAAACTTATACCAAAGTTCCACATTGCTTCCATTTTTAGCATCTAAAACTATGATATCCGCTCTTGGATTTAGTTCTTTAATCAACTTGCTAGCTTCTTTAATATCAAAATCAAAATGATGCGCTAAATCCGCTTTACTAATCAGCACCACATCAGCTTTTTTAAACATAACCGGATATTTTTGTGGTTTATCACTCCCTTCAGTCACTGAAAGCAAAACAACATTTAAATGTTCACCCAAATCATAACTTGCGGGGCAAACTAAATTACCCACATTTTCTATAAAAAGCAAATCCACGTCATTAATCGCTAAGTGATGCAAAGCATCATGCACCATAAAAGCATCCAAATGACAACTTTGCCCTGTGGTGATTTGATAAGCCTTAGCACCAACATTTTTAATTCTTTGTGCGTCATTATTGGTTTCTAAATCTCCCTCAATCACAGCAATTTTAATTTCATCTTTTAAAGCCTTGATCGTACTTTCTAAAAGAGTAGTTTTGCCGCTTCCTGGAGAACTCATTAAATTGATACAAAGAGTATGTGCTTCATTGAAATGATTTCTATTATGCAAAGCCTGTTCATCGTTTTTACTTAATATTTTAGAAATCACCTCTACCGTTTTACTTTCTTTTAAACTTGGATTTTCATGATGAAAAAAATTTTTTTGAGAATTTATAGAACAACCACAATCTTTACACATTTTTATTCCTTAAATAAATAATTATTCCATTGTATCCTTAAAAGTATTAAAATTTAATGAGTTTTTTAGATTAATTTTTATTTAAAAAATGTATCATTTGTCCTAAAGCTATAGAGCTATCATTACAAGGATATTTTAAAGGCACAAAAAAGTCTAA
>NZ_JACHTR010000036.1:0-10019 GCF_020135975.1 Campylobacter sp. W0014
AAAAAAGCAGTTATAAATAATCTTGATTTCACAAAATCAAATATTTTTTTAAACATCATTATTCCTTAGTAAAGTAAAAACAAATTAATATGCAAATATTTTGCAAAAATTTAATAGATTAAGATTAAAATGATACAATTTTGAATGTTAAAAAAAATTAAAGGAGTTTTTATGGCTGAACCAGCGTTTATAAAAATTGAAGGTTCTACTCAAGGTTTAATTTCAAGTGGTGCATCTACTGAAGCGAGTATTGGCAATAGATATAAATCAGGTCATGAAGATGAAATCATGGCTCAAGAAGTATCTCATATTGTAACCGTACCTGTTGATCAGCAAAGTGGACAACCTTCTGGACAAAGAGTTCATAAGCCCTTTTCTTTTACTTGCTCATTAAATAAGTCCGTGCCTTTGCTATATAATGCACTTACCAAAGGAGAAAGACTTCCAACAGTCGAAGTTCATTGGTTTAGAACCGCAACAAGTGGTGGATCTGAACATTTTTTTACTACAAAATTGGAAGATGCAATTATTACAAATATTGAATTAATAATGCCAAATGCGCAAGAGTCAAGTAACCATGATAAAACCGAGCTTTTAAAAGTTTCAATGAGCTATAGAAAAGTAGTTTGGGAGCATACTGCTGCTGGAACTAGCGGAAGTGATGACTGGAGAGAGGGCAAAGCTTAATTATAATTTATCTAATAATCCTGACTAAAATATACATAATTATAGTTGGGATTGTATCGTGAATTATATCCATGGCATAATTATGATACGACCTCATACTTATTTGTACTAATAATTTGCATAATTAAAGCTTGTTTTTATATTATTTTTATCCTTTTATAGGTTTTGCATTTGATTTTTATTCTAGCAGTAAAACAATTTTTATTTAATTTTACTCATAACAAATGAATTGATATTTAAAAATTTAGTATATTTATTCTATATGTGTTAAATTTTTTATCAATACAGATATATTATTATCCACTTTAAGATTATTGGTTTCTAAATTGAAAATTGCATAGCTTAATACTCCTAATATAATCAATACTGGCACAACGATAATAAGTTTTTTAAAATACAATCTTATAAATTTTTGCCAAATATTTTCTTCTAAACCAATTTTGTATGCTTTATTAAAAGCTAACTCTTCTTCTATCTTATAAACCGGTTTTAAAGATGTGGCAATATTATTGCAAAAATGGATTATTTTTTCATCTCTATCCTTAGCCTCATTATATTTTCCTTTATAACCAAGAATTAAACAAGCATAAACAAATTCCAAAAAATCTTTAAACTTAAAAGGATTATTAATCCAAGATGATGCAATGTCGTAAAAATTATTTCCACCCAAAGTTTCATCAAACAATCTTACCGTTAAAGTATTATGAGCCCAAAAATCAATAAAAAGTTCATTTTTCATTAAACTTTCATCTATAAAAACACAAAGACAATATTTAAATTTAATAATTTCCTTTTCATCATATTCTTTACACATGCTTAGTTTTGAAGTTATGTCTAAAATTTTATTAACTAACATTTCCCTGAGTTGATTAATATTATTTGTATCTATGGAAGTGATCTTTGAAAGCCTATAAGAAAGTAAAAGCAATTCTAAGGAATAATCTACAATTTTATTATTTTTTAAACCATCAAAATTTGAATCAAGAAGTAAGCTTAATGCCTTTTTTTCTTCATTTATTTCATTCATTGAAATACCGCCCACATTATAATATCAGGATTTTTGATATTATTAGTTAAATAAATACTGATAACATTTTCATTTTTAAAATCCTTAAATAATGGATCTCTTTTATTTATTTTATAATAAACATAACCGTTTAAATAAGGAATGCTAGAAGGAATATTAGGCACTTGATCCACATTCAAGCCTTCAAGTTGGGTTGCGACTATATTTTTAATTTTACTTTGTGTATGAATTTTACTTTGAGTTTTAAAATTACTAAGTAAATATTCTATAGTTGAATCTGCGCGAATTGCGAAATAAATTTCAGCATCTTCTAAAACACCTGGATTGTCAAAAATAAAATCATAAAAACCATTTTTATTATCACTTATTTGTGCCATTGTATATTTTGGACTTGTTATTTTAGAAAATAATAATCTTAAATTATTCATCATATTTAAAAAGGTACCATAAAGATTATCATGCTTATATGGAATAAAATCCAAAAAAGATTCTTCGTTGCTAAAAGACGCAAGCTCTCCTTGAAATTCTAAAAATTTTTCATATAAAAATTCAGGGTGTATTTTATCTTTTTTTGATAGATGTGAAAATATTAAATACCATTTTTTTAAAAGATTAAGGGATAAGAAAGTGCTAAAATCTAATGTATTTTTTGTTTGATCTATGCCTTTAAAAATATTAGATAAAACTTTTTTGTGCTGATTAATTGAAAAAATAATTTCCTCTAAAAAAGATCTTATAGTAGGTATTTTGCTAATATTTAAACAAGTAGGTATAAAATCATTTTCTAATTCAATTTTTTTATTGATATCAATATTTTTAATTTTTGCGATTGGCAATTCAAGTTCATCTGGAGTAGAATTGCCTAAAATACCAAGCTTTAATCTTAGACTTGCAAGGAGTAAATCTTTTTTTTCTTGAGTAAAGGTTAAATTTTCAAGCTCATATTCATCTTCAATTTTATCCATTGCATTAGATTTTGAATCATCATAATTTCTTAAAGCAATACTATTTCTAAGACATATATACTTTGAATTTGGAAAAGTGTTTCTTAAGGACAAATCAGCAATATCCGTAACTCCAATTGGAATTTTCAATACTACAACAGAATCAATCAAAGATTCATAATTAATTTCAATAGGCTCTGGTAACAAATCTTGTTCAGGTGCATTAAAAATGCTTCCATCTTGTGCGATACCTGAAATTTTAGAAAGTGCAATTTTTCCTTGCAATAACATTTCTTGAGAAAATTCTAAGTCAATTATACCATATAAATTGCTATATATATTTATAGTCTTAAGATCTATATTTCTATTAAAAAATCTTTCTTGTTGCTCAAAATGAGTTTGTCCAATATTTAAACCATCAAACCAAGCAACTTTTAATTTATTTGCCATATATATTTCCTACTCAATTCTTTTAATACCCTTTTTAGATATTTCAAATTTTAAATACTTACCACTTCCAAATCCATTTGCGTCTTTAGTTTTTGCCCATATTTTTGTCACCTTGTTTGTATTATTTGCAAATAAAACAAGAACTCCAACATAAGGAACTTCTCCGCTATCTACTTTAATTACAATAATATTGTCTTTAGGTGCAATTTGTGTTTTAATAGAATCAAGTTTATCTTTTCCCAATACACCATCTTCCCTAGTGGCCAAATCCATATCGCTTGCTTCTTCAAATTTTTTAATATCTTTAAGCTGATATATGATAGCCGTCACAGGAACATCATCATTTCTTTTATTGAGATTAGAATTTTCTTTATTGTTGATTTTAATACTGACCATACTTGAGCAAGCACAAAAAATCAAAGGCAATAAAAAAAATAAGCTTTTTTTATAAAACATTTAAATTAAATCCTTTCTTCAATTGAAATTTTTAACTCAATTCTAAATTATTTAAAGTAAAATTTTTAAAAAATTAACATAATATTTTTTAAAATTTAATTATAATGAGATAATTTTTTAGAGGAACCAAAATGTCTTTTTGTGATCAATTAAAAAATAATTTAGATGAATTACAAGAATTCCAACTACTTGAAGATGAAATGTCGAAATATAAAACTTTAAATCATGAAAATATTTCTTGGGATAAAGTTTATGAATATTCCCAATTTATATTAGTGCAACATTCTTTAGAATTTAAAATCTGCAATTATTTTCTTTTATCCTGTTTTAATTTAAATAATCAAGAATGCTTTGAGAAACTTTTACTTCTTTTTCAACATTTAAAAAAACTTATGGATGAAAATAATGATTACATATTAACCCAAAAACGAAAAATTCAAAATTTTATTCAAAATTTTATTCAAGAATATAATAAAACAGAAATACTTATATCTCCTGAAATTACCAAGCAATTTATTGCTTTATTTTCAGAATTTGAAACTTTATTATCTTGTAATTTTGCAAAAATTGAAATTGCCCAAACTCCAGCACAGCTTCCAAAATCACCCGTAACTCAAATATCTATAAATATTAAAAGTGATAATATTAATTCTCTAAATGAAAGAGAATACAAAAATTTTTATCAAAAACTTGCTTTTGAACTCTTGGATGAAGATGAAAATAACCTTAGTGCTTATGCTTTATTTTCTCAAGCAATGTGGGGAAAAATCAAATGCTTACCAGAATGCAATACTGAAAAGATCACTAAAATAAGAAAACCCGATGCTGATGCAATCCGTATATTGCTTTCTGATAAAAAAAATGATATAGAACACATTAAATGTTTTATGCATGAGCTTATTTTAAATCCTTTTTGGATAGAAGGCATACAACTTTTCTGTCATTTTTTAGAAAAAAAGAAAAAAAATAAACAACTAGATATTCTTATGATATTAACGAGTGATTTCATTTCCAAATTTGAAACCATTGAGCTTCTACGTTTTCAAAATGGTGATTTTATTTGTAAAGAAGAAGTTTATAAATATTTTATCAGGGCAAAAGAACATAAAAAAAGCTTATTTTCAATTAAAAAAACTGATAAAGAACAAATATCGCAAGATTTTGAACAAATCTTCATAAATATCGATAAAGAGAATTTTAACAATTCTATTATGAATAATATTAACTCCTTGTTAGAAATGGCAAAAATTTTTGAATCAAAAGGAATGAAAAAAAACTCAAAAATTCTAAATATATATTTAGTAGAATTAATGGAAAAAACTTTATTAAAAGACTATTTAGCTGAAGAATATGAAAACGCAAAAAATAAAATTAAATAATACAAGATTAAATTTAGTAAATTTTAATATAATAATTAAATTAAAAATTTTAATATACTTAAGGATTTAACAATGTCAGATGGATCTCATGCGCCAAAAGAGCGTATCAATATCACATATAAAGCTAAAACCAATGGACAAAATGCAGATGTAGAGTTGCCATTAAAATTAATGGTGATGGCGAATTTAAAAGGAAAAAATGAAACTCCATTAGAAGAAAGAGAAATATTACAAATTAATAAAATTAATTTTGATCAAGTAATGCAAAAATTAGATATAAGAACTAATTTTAGCGTTAAAAACACTTTAGGAACAGGTGCAGAAGAACTTGATGTAGATATTCATATTTCAAGCATGAAAGATTTTTCGCCTGATAGTCTAGTTCATCAAATTCCTGAATTAAAAAAATTAATGCAATTAAGAGAAGCTTTGATGGCTTTAAAAGGACCAATGGGGAATATTCCTGATTTTAGAAAAGCAGTTGTAGAGGCCTTAAAAGATGAAAAAACTAAAGAAAAATTACTTTTAGAAATTAAAGAAAAAGAAGATTAAGGAGAACAATATGTCAGAAAAAAATAAGGAAGTAGAAACGCCAATTATTGAAAGCATTATGGAAAAAAGCAAATATACTAAAACTGATGAAAGTTATAGTATCGCTAAAAGAGGTGTTGCTGAATTTATCTCAGAGATTGTTAAAAGTGATAATGCTGAAGAAAAAATTAATAAATTTGCACTTGATGAAATGATAGCTCATATCGATGATTTAGTATCAAAACAAATGGATGAAATTTTACATAATGAAGAATTTCAAAAACTTGAATCCACTTGGAGAGGACTTAGATTTTTAGTTGAAAGAACTGATTTTAATGAAAATATAAAAATCAATTTGTTTGACATAACAAAAGAGGAAGCTTTAGAAGATTTTGAAAATAATCCAGATATAACACAAAGTGTAATTTATAAAAATGTTTATTCTTCAGAATACGGGCAATTTGGAGGAGAGCCTGTGGGGGCGATCATTGGAGATTATCAACTTGGTACTTCAAGTCCTGATATGACTTTTTTAAATAAAATGTCTAGTATTGCAGCAATGAGCCATTCTCCGTTTCTTACTTCTTGTGGTCCTAAATTTTTTGGACTTGAAGATTATTCTGAACTTGCAAATATTCAAGATTTGCAAGGTTTATTAGAAGGACCGCAATATACAAGATGGAGAACTTTTAGAGAAAATGAAGATTCTAAATATACTGGATTAATGGTAACAAGATTTCTTACTAGAAGTCCTTATGATCCAGAAGAAAATCCTATCAAAAGTTTTAATTATAAAGAAAATGTACATGCTTCACATAATCATTTATTATGGGGAAATTCAGCTTATGCCTTTGCCACAAGATTAACAGAAAGTTTTGCAAAGTATAGATGGTGCGGAAGTATTATAGGACCAAAGAGCGGTGGAACCGTTAGAGATTTACCTACTTATCTTTATGAAAGTTTTGGCACTATGCAATCAAAAATTCCTACTGAAGTTTTAATTACAGACAGGAGAGAATATGAACTTGCAGAAGCTGGTTTTATTGCTCTAACTCTAAGAAGAGATAGCAATAATGCAGCTTTCTTTTCTGCAAATTCAGCACTTAAACCGAAAGTATTTCCAAATACACCCGAAGGAAAAGAAGCGGAAACAAATTATCGCTTAGGAACTCAACTTCCATATATTTTTTTAGTTTCAAGATTAGCACACTATTTAAAAGTTCTACAAAGAGAAGAAATTGGTAGCTGGAAAGAAAGAAGTGATATCGAAAATGGATTAAACGAATGGGTTAGACAATATATTTCAGATCAGGAAAATCCACCTGCTGAAGTAAGAAGTAGAAGACCATTTAGAGGAGCTCAAATTAAAGTAGATGATGTTCCAGGAGAGCCAGGATGGTATAAAATAGGACTTAGTGTTCGCCCTCATTTTAAATACATGGGTGGCAATTTTGAACTTTCTTTAGTAGGAAAGCTAGATAAAGAATAATGTCTCTACTCGATAAGTTAATACATGAGCTAGATGATCAAAATACTCATGTTCCTTTCTATCAAAATGATTTTGAGGATGTAAAGAATAATATAAAAGTTTTGCTCAACTCTAAGATTAATGACTGTTATACCGCAAAAGATTTAGGGATGCCAAATATGACTGACATTAATCTTAGTTCTAGCGAATTATGCATATCAATGGCTAAGGAAATAAGAAAGTTAATTGATAATTATGAAAAAAGAATACGAGTTGTTTCTATTACTTATGATAATAGCTTAAGCCCTTGGCAACTTTCTTTTATTGTAAAATGTTTTTTTCAAGAAGATCGTTTTAAAGAATTTAGTATAGAAATTATTTTTAAAAATAATAGATATTGTGAGGTTAAATGAAAGATAATATCTTTTATTATCAAAAAGAGCTTGAATATCTATATGAAACTAGGGAACATTTTGTAAAAAATTATCCAAAACTAGCTCCATTTTTAGCTTACAATAGCAAAGATCCCGATGTAGAAAGAATTATTGAAAATTTAGCCATCCTAAGTTCTAAAATTCACCAAGAACTTGATGAAAATATCCCGCATATTGCAGAATCTTTAATCAATATAGTTTCTCCAAACTATACAAATCCCATACCCTCATTATGTATGCAAGAATTTAAACTTGAACAAAATAGCAAAGAAAATAAACTTACTATTCCAAAAGGAACCGTTGTTAAATCAAAACCTATAGATAAATGCATTTGTGAATTTAAAACTGTTTATGATGTCTATCTTTACCCTATTTCGATAAATGAGGTTTTTGCATCAAGCAAAAACCAAGACTATACTTTTAATTTAAAATTACAAATAGATAAAGTAGAAACAAAAATAAGTGATTTGGGCTTAGAAAAAATTAATTTATATTTAGGTAACGATACTTACATGTCTACTACTTTATTATTATATATGCATTCTTATTTGAAAGAATTAAAAATTCAATGTTTGGAAACTGATGAAGAATTTTTTCTTAATACTTACGATATTGAAAAAATAGGATTAAATCCAGATGAAAGTAGTTTATCTTATAATGATTTAGGCTTTGAAGCTTTTTCTTTGTTAAGGGAATATTTTTTTATGCCCCATAAATTTAATTTTCTAAGAATTAATGGCTTAGATATTTTAAATAATTGCCAAGGAAGAACAATTAATATTGAATTTAAATTCTCTAAACCATTTCCTGCAAATTGCATATTTAGAAAAGAATTGTTTTCTTTAAGTATGACGCCTATTATCAATATCTTTGCAAAAAGCGCAGAACCTCTTATAAATAATCATAAAAAAGATAGTTATCGAATTTTTGTTGATAGAAGCCAACCTAAAGCTTATGAGATTATACAAACATTGCAAGTTAAAGCACACAATAGCGAAGGGGGTAAAAGATTATTAAAAAACTATAAGAGTTTTGAACGTTTTGAATTTTTAAAAGATAATCAAAAAGACTTTTATAGCATAAATACTAAAAAGAATTCGAAAGGAGAAGTATTTAGCGAAATTTCCTTTTTCTCGTCTTATTTAATGGATGAAACTATAAGCATTGATCTTTTATGCTCTAATGGAGATCTGCCTTCAAGACTAAAAATAGGAGATATTAATAATTGCAATTTAAAAGGTGTTGATACTAAAAATATCGAAATTCCAAGTGAAGCGAGAAGATGCAGCGTTGATGGCAATTTATTGTGGAAACTTGTTTCTGTATTATCTTTTTCTTATCAAACCATATTAAGTAGAAAAGCTTTTTTTGGTGTATTAGAAAGCTATAGTTTTTTAAATAATCAGTTAAATTGGAAATCTTATGAACTTTTAAAAGAATCTATAGTTGATATTCAAAGCAAAAGCACTTATCTAATTGATGAAAATATTACAAAAAAAGGAACAGTGGCTATTTTTAGTATTAAGGATTCTAAGTTTTATACTTTAGGTGAAGTATATTTGCTAGGATTAGTTATATCCAAATTTTTAGCATCTTTTGCTAGCATTAATTCCTTTTGTGAATTAAAGATAAAATGTCTTGATTCAAAAGAAATTCTGCATTATCCTGCTTCTTTTGGAAAAAAAGCTTTAATATGAATGATCCAACTTCATATAGTTTTTTTAAACTTATAAGAAAGCTAGAAAAAAATTATGGGAAAAAAAATATATTTTTAAGAACCAATAAAAGTTTAAAGCATCCAAATAAAGATTTAGAAAAAATTATTTTTTCAGATCAATCATTTATAGAATTATTTGTAAATTTTATGGGCTTACATGGAGTTTCCTCACAACTTCCTTCATTTATGTTAGATAAATTATCCAGAAATGAAGATGGAGAACAAGGTTGGACTTTATTTTTTGATTTTTTTAATCACTATTTACTTTGGATATTTTTCGATGTTATTGGCTTAAAAAATTATCCAAGATCTTTTAATGATAATTTTAAAGACTCTATTTCTCAAATTTTATTTAATATATTAGGAATTAAAGAATACGATATTGCAAAAAAATATTTACCATTTGCACCTTTATTATTGAGCTTAAGACGTCCAAAAACATATATAGAAAGAGTTTTGCAAGTTAATTTTAAACTAAAAGACAAATTATCAATCATTGAAAATTTGCCTCACCAAATTTTAATCTCTGATACTCAAAGAAATAAACTGGGCGTAAAAAATCATGCCTTGGGGAGTAATTTCATACTAGGTGATAAATTTACCTCTTATCAAAATAAAATAGCAATTTATATAAAAGATATTTCATATCAAGAAGCGGTTAAATTTATGCCTAATGGAACTAAACATGATGATTTAAAAAATAGTATAATGTTTTTAACAAATTATGAATTTTGCGTTGATTTATACCTTAAAATCAATTATTCTTCAGAAATGAAATTTATCTTAGGGGATGAAAATACCGCCAAACTTGGCTGGGCAAAAATCTTAGGAAACACGCAAAAAAAATTCACCATAGTATATATGAAACTTTATGAATAAATATTCATAATCATAAAACACACTCAAATTTACCCCAACTATGCTAC
>NZ_JACHTR010000037.1:0-7024 GCF_020135975.1 Campylobacter sp. W0014
AAGTTTCATTGTTTTAAAAATGTCATTTAGCATATCTTTTAACTCATTACTATCTCTCTTTAAGTTGACACAATCGCAACTTTTGTAAGGATTTGTTGAAGCATAATCATTAATAATTATTCTTTTTGCATGATATAGACCAAAAATAATTTGATGATATTTAATCCCTTCTCTCTTGAGCTGATCTTTTGTAACCCTTTCGTAAGATAAGCTTCTAGAGGTAGTTAAAACTATATTTATCCTTCCTGTATCATATAAACGGTTTAAAATATCGACATTTTCTTTAATTTTTAAAGTTTCACCCCACATTGGAGAAAAAAATTCACTAGAACTATGCACCAAAGTTCCATCTATATCAACAAATAAAGTAGCAAAATTATCCTTAAATCTATTCCATTCTTCAATTGTTCCCCAGTCTATATAATCTTTAACTTTAGAAGCTCTAAAAACAATACCCTCTAACATCATACTATAAATTATATGGGAGATATATAAATTATTAAAATCTTTCAACTTTTCAAAAAAATTACAAAAAACTTCAGCTTCCTCAAATCCGTATCCACCAACATTAAACATAGAACTAATGATTTTTTTTTCTATAATGTTAACCACTATATTTTGCTCATCAAGGCAAACATAACTTTTATTTTTAGCATTGATTAAATCCATCTCATTTAAGTCAAAAGTTGAAATAAAATTTCCAGTAAAATTTTCTTCAATAAAAAAATTATCACTATCTTTAATGTAAATTTGTCCTGTTATATTTGCCTTTTTAATTCCCTTATAAACAGTTTCCGGTTGAGATTTGGTTTCTTGATCAAGCATAATTAATTTTAATTTATCTTTACATTTTAAAACATCAAATTGTTGTATTAAAATATTCTTAAGATTATATTTATCACTATGCTCTTTAAGACAAATTACATATATAGTCTTAAACTGACTTAATGGTAAACCTTTTATAGCCTCAATTATCATTAAATTTCCATTTGGATGCGTCAACAACCATTTTGGTTTCATATTTGGAAACCTTGAAGACTTTCCAGCAACCGGCAATATTAAATTCATAAATAAACTCCAAAAAATAATATTTTAATAACTCAATAGCAAAATATTATACTATAATGACTTAAATTCTTGAATCAAATAATTAAAAATTTTTTCCTGTTTTACATAAGGAATAATTCTCATCAAATTTATCTTTGCAAAGATACTATAATATGTTCTATAAAATTTATATTTATTAAAATAATTATCAATTATACTATCGAAAAAATCTAAAATTAGATTAATTTTTATTTCATCATATTCTTTTTTGATTAGTAATAAACTCCATTTATGTTTTGTATCTTGGCGAATTTTAACAATATCTTGCAAAGGAGTTTCTAAAAAATTATCTAAAAAATCAATTAAAACAATATCATTCTTCAAAAAAAGAATATTTGAAAAAGTCAAGTCTCCGTGGCACTGTCCTATTGGAATTTCCAAAACATTTTGCAGTTGATATAATTCTTCTTCAAAAGAATCAAAAATATATTTAAATGTATTATCACTATAAAAACGATGATTTAAAATTGTATTTTTTACATCGCAATATTTTTTAAGAAAAACTTGCTTATTGATTTTTGTTAATTTTGAGGTAGCAATATTATATTCTATAAAAGAAATAATCAATCTTATTTTATCTTTTAAATAGCAAATCGAATTACTCTCAAAAAAATTTATAAAATCATTTGCATAAAAATATTGCATCGAAAATCCAAATTTTTGCACAGAATTATCCCAGTTTTCACTAATAATTTCTGGAATAACAATATTACTCATTTTTTGTTTTAAAAAAAATTTTTGTTTCTGACACTGTTTACGTAATCTGTGTTTATAAGAATCACTCACGGTTGTTTTTAATATCGTGTTATTATAGATTTCCAAATTACAACCAGAATGCCCATCAATATAAATTTGTTTCATTATCTTAACACTATTCCAAAATTACAATTATTATCAAAACTCAAGCAACATACTATTAAATATCTGAAAGTATAACACAGTTTATTTAAATTTCTTAATTATTTTTTATTTTTTATAATATTTTATTTGGACAAGATAAATCAAAAAAATAATATACCTATCTTTTATACCAACTTTTTAGTTAAATTTCATCTAATTTACATGAAAAATAATTCTTAATCTTTAAAAACCTATTTAATTGTTTATAATCTTTAAAGTAAAGACAAAACAAATCTGAATTTATTTTAGATAATAAAAAGAAATCTCATTCTTATTAATCCATAAATTATCTGATTAAAATTTATTCAAATTCTCTCACAATAACCTTTTAAAATAAATTTCAAAATTAGGTAATTTATAATAATTAAAAAGTTATCAAACCTGATATTAAAAAACAAAAATAAATTCTATAATAATTATAATATACTAGTAATTTTTAATTTCATAAAACTAAGGGCATAATTGATTATTTTTAAAAATTATTTTTTGTCACAAATAATGCACAATTGCAAATTCATTAAAATATTAGCCAAAAAAATTACCAAAACTTTTATAATCCTCAGGTATACCTATATCTATAAAATAATCTTCAAAAATTTCAGCTCTTGCTTTTAAATTTTTATAATTTTCTTGCAAAAATTCTTCAAAAGAAAATTTATTTTCCAAATGAAAATTTTGAAAAATATCTTTTGAGATAAGATAAATTCCACCATTTATAAAACCTTGCTTTAGATACTGTTTTTCTTTAAAATAGGTAATATTTCCTAAATTATCAAGTTCAACCGATCCATAACGATCAAAATCATTCATTTTTTTTAAAGCAAGACAAATTTTACTTTCATCTAGCTTCATTTTAGTTAAATCGATATCAAAAAAGGTATCCCCATTTAAAACCAAACAGTCCTCCTTAACTAACTCCAAAGCTTGTTTGATCGCCCCACCGGTTCCTAAGGGCTCTTTTTCTATATTATATCTCACTTTTATATCTAAAAACTCATCTTTAAAATACTCTTGTATGATTTCATATTTGTAAGAAACTGCCAAAATGATTTCATCGATTTTTTGCTTTTTAAGAT
Source organism: Campylobacter sp. W0014 (assembly GCF_020135975.1). Taxonomy (NCBI): domain Bacteria; kingdom Pseudomonadati; phylum Campylobacterota; class Epsilonproteobacteria; order Campylobacterales; family Campylobacteraceae; genus Campylobacter; species Campylobacter sp. W0014. The sequence goes on from NZ_JACHTR010000037.1 coordinate 3,084, forward strand.
AGGTAAAAATAAATTCCAAAAAAGGCTTATTATTTATCGGCGCCATAGGTTTTGGGATATCTTTTATCACGCTTTTTAAGCGTGTGCCAAGCCCGCCACATAAAATAATAGCTTTCAAATACCAAAACCTTTTCCAAAAAGCTCCTCTTCAACGATAGCACATATAATATGGCCTATGATTATATGAGATTCTTGAATTCTTGGGGTGCAAGAAGAAGGAACTTTGATGCAATAATCACACATTTTATCCATAGCTCCGCCGCTTTCTCCAGTTAATCCTATGCTTAAAATTTCTTTTTTCTTGCAACTTTCTAAGGCTTTTAAGATATTTTTACTATTACCGCTCGTTGAAATTCCTATAAAAACATCCCCTTTTACACCCTGCGCTTCAACTTGCCTTGAAAAAATATTTTCATAACCATAGTCATTTCCTATGGCTGTTAAAATGCTCGTATCTGTTGTCAGCGCTATACTTGCAATCCCAGGTCTATCAAAATAAAATCTGCTTACAAATTCCCCTGCGATATGTTGTGCATCAGCTGCGCTACCGCCATTTCCTGCTATAAGGGTTTTATTACCATTTTTATAAGCTTTTATTACCTCTAAGGAAACATTTTTAATAAGTTCAAGTAAATTTTCATCTTTTAAAATTTGCTCTTTAGTTAAAATAGAATCTTTAAAATGTCCTTTGATATATGAGTTTATATTTTCCATGATTTTGCACCTTCTTTTGTAAATGAAAAATCTTGCACATAGCCTTGTTCTTTATTTAAGGCTTCTATGAGTTTATATTTTTTGATAGGATCTACAAAGAAAAACATAAATCCCCCAGCACCAGCTCCGCTCGTTTTTCCACTATAGGCTCCATTTTCTATAGCGAGTTTATAAATTCTTTCAAGCTCATCGTTGCTGACTATTTCAGAGATGATTTTTTTTGAATTCCAAGATTTACCTAAAATTTGTGCTATTTTTTCAAAATCAGCTCTAAATAAAGCTTCTTTCATATCTAAAGCATCCTGCTTAATCGCATGCATAGCATTTAAAGAATTTTTATCACCCAATTTCCCTTTTTTATGCTCTTCTATATCTTTTGCCTCGCGCGTGATATTGGTAAAATATAAAACCGTTCTTGCTTCAAGTTCACTTGCTATCCAATTTTTTATACGCAAAGGATTGACAATAACTCTTTTATTTTTATAAAATTCCATAAAATTAAAGCCACCAAAAGTAGCAGCGTATTGATCTTGTGCGCCTCCAACGATCTTCATATCTTCACGTTCAATTTCAAAGGCTAATTTTGCAACCTCATATTCCCCTAAAGGCAAATTTAGCCACTCTACAAAAGCCTTAATAATCCCAACGACTAAGGTAGAGCTTCCGCCTAAACCACTTCCGCTAGGTACATCAGAATAAGTATGCAAAGAAAAACTCAAAGGTTTTTTGATAAAATCTTTAACGATGCGATTATAAACTGCTTTAAAAATATCTAAATTTCCATCATTTTTAAGCTCTAGCTCACTTTGATACTCAGCGTATGAATTAGTATCTGGCGAATCAAAAATGATTTTATGATCTTTTCTTTCTATCAAAGTACAATGAATATAAAGAGAAATTGTTGCATTTAACACATAACCTGTGTATTTATCACAATATAAATTAATATCAGTTCCCCCTCCTGCAAGTCCTAAACGAAGGGGAGTTTGTGAACGTATAATCCTCATACCTTGCCTAACGATTAAGAGGAATTCTGCCTCTGGCAATCTCGCTACGCCAGTGATTTAGCAAATCTTCAAACATTTTTCTAGCTGGAATTTCTGGCTTCCAATCGATATAACTTTTAATCTTTGTATTGTCAAACATTTGATAATCCGCATCAATAGGGCGAAGCCTTTCTTCATCTTGTTCAATTTTGATATCTTTTCTAGTAGAAAAACCAAGAAGTATATCAATAACTTCGGGCAATTTAAAGGCTTCTTCACCCGCAATATTAAACGCTTCTCCGCATGGAACTTTTCCTTTTTCACTCTCAAGGGCTAGTAAATAATACGCCCTTATAGCATCACGACAATCTTGAAAAGTCCTCACACTCGATAAATTCCCTACTTTGATAACTGGTTCTTGAAGTCCTGCTTCTATCAAAGCGATTTGTTTTGCTACTGTGCTTTCAAAAAATACATCTGTTCTTCTTGGACCACTATGCGTTCCCATTCTTGTAACAAAAGTCTTAAGTTTATAGGCCTCTCCGTAAAATCTTCCTAAGTAATCGGTGCCAATTTTACTGATACTATAAGGACTTGCTCCGTGAAATGAGGTTTCTTCATTGAGCTTAACACCTACTTTAGCACGCCCATAAACTTCGCTTGAAGAACAAACATGAATAACTGGATCATAACCATCTTTTTGATGCAAAATTCTAATATTTTCTAAGATATTTGCTGTACCAATGATATTGGTTTGTAAAGTCTCTATAGGAGAATCAAAAGAAGTTTTTGGGTAGGATTGTGCTGCTAAATGAAAGATAAAATCAGGTCTTTTGCTTTCAAAAAGTTTTTGCAAACTTGTATAATCATTTAAATCTGCATAAAAAATACCTATCCTATCTTTTTTATTGATCCTATCGCTTAGATGATAGATATTATCCATTGGCTCAAGCCAACGCATCATACCAATAACTTCCCAATCTGTATTTGCAAGCAAAAAATCGGCCAATTGAGAGCCGACTTGGCCGGTAAAGCCTGTAATCAAAGCTGTTTTTTTCATAGATATCCCTTTTTTCAGGATTATATCAAATTTAGATTAACGTCTTGCATTGCTTTGTTTTAAATACCAATCATACATCATTTTAATACCATCTTCTAGTTCGATTTTATGTTTCCAACCTAAAGAATGGATTTTGGAACAATCCAGTAATCTATTCATAGGACTATCTGGTTTAGTAGTATCAAATTTTATTTCTCCATGATAATTAACTATTTTTTTAATTATATAAGATAAATCCTTTATGCTTAGATCACTTCCCGTTCCTATGTTTAAATGAGTATTTTTTATATTTTTTTCATTTTTATCGAATAAATCATCAAAATTAATATTTTGCATAATGAAAATACAAGCATCTGCCAAATCTTCACTATGCAAAAATTCTCTTCTAGTTTTACCTGCTCCCCAAAGTTCTATATGGTTTTCAAATATACCATTATTATTTAGATAAGCTATTGCTTTTTCTAAATCATCAATATTTAAATCTTTTTTAATTTGATCATAAGATTTTTCATTGAGCATTTTTGCTAAATGCATTTTTCTAAGCATGGCTGGCAAAACTCTAGCTTTATTTAAATCAGATTCATTTGTTTTTCCGTATAAATTAGTCAAAGCTATAGAAATAAAATTAGTTTTATATTGTAGATTATAAGCTTCGCACATCTTTATACCAGCTATTTTAGCTATAGCATAAGACTCTGCATTGTATTCTAAATCTGATTTTAAAATGCTTTCTTCTTTGATCGGATTTATAGCTTCTAGCGGATACATCCAAGAACTTGCAAAATTGATCAATTTTTTAACTTTAAAAAGATAAGAATTATGAATAATATTATTTTGTATAGCAAGGTTATCATGCAAAACTTCAGCTTTTAAATTCATCCCTAAAGGTGATAATTTTGCGGCAGTTAAAAAAACGTATTCTGGTTTTTCTTTTTCAAAAAAATCAAAAACTTGCTTTTGATTTGTTAAATCAAGCTCTTGATGAGTTTTGTAAATCAAATTTTCATAACCTGAAATTTTTAATTTTTCTAAAATCGCACTTCCAGCTGTCCCTCTATGGCCTGCTATATAAATTTTAGAATTTTTATTCATGCTACCTCCTTACTATACACATCGCTATAGAAGGAATAGCTATAAATTATTTTTTTACTATCCCCCCCCCCGCCGTTGCAATAAACATT
>NZ_JACHTR010000038.1:0-6744 GCF_020135975.1 Campylobacter sp. W0014
AAAGAAGCTAAACCTAGCTTTGATTGTAGCAAAGCAACTACAAAAGTTGAAAAGATGATTTGCAATGATAAAAGTGGGGAGTTACAAAAACTTGATAGATTGTATTCTAAACTCTATTTTTCAATACTAAAGAGTATCCCAAAAGATACAAAAGAGGGGCAAAATGCAAGAGAAAAACTAAAGTATTTTAATATAGCTGTCATGAAGAATAGAGATACATTCCAATGTTATTTTGCAGTCGAAGAACAAGAAGACTTTCAGCTACATTCTAATGATTGCATAAAGCAAATTTATTTAGAAGCGATTGCTACTTTAGCTTTTAGAATGATAGATAGTGAAGCTAATAGAAAAAAATGGAATTTTAATCAAAAAATAGAAGATTTTATTAATATTCCTATTATCAATAAAAATGGAACTTATGATGGGATAAATATGAATTTTTTATCTAATTATAATCTATTTAGTAAATTTTTTGAAAACACTACTCAAAGCGTTGTTGTGGATTTTATGGCTTATAATATTGCACAATGGAACTATTTTATCACATATTCTCTAAGAAATGAAATAGGTATATATCATTTTGATATGATAGTGGATGAATACAAAGAGTATTATAATGATTTGTACCAAGCTTTTACAGAAGATAAAAAACTTAATAAATTATTAGGAAACTAAATGCCAATTAAGACAACAAATTTAAGCTATGAGGAATTTAAAAGCTTACAAATAAATAAAATTAATTTCTATTTAAAGGAGGTGTTCTTATGCAAAAGTTTTTAATAGTTTTAGGATTGTGTTTAATGTTAGCCATTAGTGCTAATGCTCAATCTCCAAAAGAAGCTAAACCTAGCTTTGATTGTAGCAAAGCAACTACAAAAGTAGAAAAGATGATTTGCAATGATGAAGGTGGGGAGTTACAAAAACTTGATAGATTATATTCTAAACTCTATTTTTCAATACTAAAGAGTATCCCAAAAAACACAAAAGAGGGGCAAAATGAAAGAGAAGAGCTGAAATATTTTAATCACTCTGTTATGAGCGATAGAAATGTATTTCAGTGCTATTTTATTGTACCATTTGGGACAGGAAAACAAGAAGACTTTCGATCTAATTATTGCATAAAACAAATTTATTTAGAAGCGATTGCTACTTTAGCTTTTAGAATGATAGATAGCGAAGCTAATAGAAAAAAATGGAATTTTAACCAAAGAGTAGAAAAATTTAATGGTGCTGCTTGCCCGTTAGAAAAATATGATGAAATAAATTTTTTATCTAACTACAATTTATTTAATAATTTTTTTGAAAACACTACTAAAGGCATTGTTATAGATTTTATGGCTTATAATATTGCACAATGGAACTATTTTATTCTACAATCTCGGATTAATGAAGCAAATGCAGATTTATTTGATGAGGCAGTAAAAGTATATAAAATACTTTATGAGAAGCTCTATCAAGCTTTTACAGAAGATAAAAAACTTAATAAATTATTAGGAAACTAAATGCCAATTAAGATAACAAATTTAAGCTATGAGGAATTTTATAATAAACTTTTTAGTCTATTAAGGTTGGTTGAAGAGGTTAGAACAAAGATGTATGCTGATAGTGCAGATGCTCCAAAAATTACCATTGATTGCACTCTAGCAGAAACACTAAGGGCACATACAAACAAAGATGAAATCTCAAGGCTTGGTTGGGGGGGGGGTAAGCTATATCTGTCAAAGATTATGGCATGATAATCCAAGTGATACTAAAGAATTAAAAGATTTAACCTTTAGAAGCTCTACTTCACAAGATTTTATAGATACTATCCCTAATGAAACAATGAAAACAATAGTAAAGGAGATATTGCCTAGAGTAGAGATGCAACAATTAAAGACTGACAACACAAAATCAAGAGATAAAGCAAGATTTTATGCGGAATTAGATTGGAATAATTTTTACATGAAGTTCCCCATAATGCAAGAGCTAAAGGGCGAGTATATGAATCTCAAAAAGCTTTTTGGAGAAGAATCTGATTTTCAAAAACAATTCGAAGATTTTCTTAATGATACTTTACTAGATATAAAAAACATTAAAAATACACAAGAATATACAATGGCACTCAATATCCAAGCAATGAAAGAGAATAAGACGAAGAATGCAGAAGTCTTTAAGCTATATAAAAAAGAGGAAACACTCCCAGAAACTCATAAAGCTATAAAAGACTTACAAAAACCATCAGATATTATCGATAATAGTTTATATTTTCAAAGGTTTGATATAAAAAATGATGTGTTTTTACCGCATTTAGGCTTAAGTAAATTTGATGCATTTTCATTGCAAAACTCCATACAACATGAAAAAGAAGTTTTAGATAAATTCCACTCTAACCCAAAATACAAGCAGAATTTTGCTCTATACTCTATCGCAGGGGCTTTTAATATCTTATATATACCAAGCCTTATACAAATCACGAGAGTTACAAGATTCTATAATTACCATTCTTTATATGCTGCGTGCAAAAAGGTGCGTGCTTTTATCATTGATACTGTGAATTTTAATAATAATGGTAGCGATCAGCCTATTGGGGCATGGGATTATGAGAAGGTAGGATTTGATTTATATAATTCGATAATGCAATACCGAAATACAAAATTTCATTTTAAATATACCTCACCAAAATCATTCTTATTTCCCTTATATAATTCAGACTTTCTAAAAACAAAACAGTATTTTAATCTAGGCTTAGATTTCTTTTTATATAGCTCTACATTTTTGGATATGGATTTTAGTCATACGCAAATGCAAGATACTGCTTTTACTTTTATAGTGGGGAAGTAAGATGTTTTTTGCTGGTGGTGATTATGAGCCTTTTATATATGGGCTTAGTCTTATTGCATACTATTTTCTACCCCTTTATTGTCTGACGCTTTTATTGTATAAATATAAGCCTCAATATGTGAATCTTACTCTGCATATTGGAGCTTCAGTGTTGTTATACTTAGCTATGTGGGTAATATTTGTCGATAAAACTATTATCAGCCTTTTTGAAATTTTTCAAATGTTTTTAATCCCCATTATCTTGCAAATTATACATCTTACCTTTATACTCTATGCTATTATCTATACTTATTTTGATATGCAAAAGATTTCATTTACAAAGAGACTAGGCAGATATATCGTTTCATTTTTTATTGGGATTGGACTACTTATCCTTTCTTTTGTAATGATGTATGCTATTGGATATTATATCAGCTCATGGTGTGATAGATATTATCTTAAAATCGATGAGAGAAATGAGGCGATTCGCACTATAACTTTTTATGTTCTTGTTGTGGTTTTTCCCAGTATAATTGCACTACTCCTTAGCTATATCCTCTATAAAAATCATAAGTCATTTTTTACTAAGATTCTATATAGAATCTTATCTATGATAGGCAAGGATAAACCATAATGCAAAAACTTATATATCAAAACCACGACTACCAACAAGTACAAATCCAACAAACGCAGAAACATTTCAATCTTGGTTGTGATTTTAGAAACCTTACTCCTACTTTTAAAAATATAGAAGTTTGCTCTTTTTCAATGCCTATAAGTATAAAGGTAGATTGATGAATATTACAGATTTATTGATAATTCCACCAAAAGCAATTTTGATAGCATTTCTTTATAGTCTTGCTATGTTATGGCTTGTGATTCCAGCAATATTACCATTTATTCTCACGACATTTATCCCTAAAATAAACAAAACATTGCTTAAAAATAGAAGTATTGTTTATTGGATTATTGGCAGTTTTATTTCTTATATTATTTTTATTATAGCTCATATTATATCGTTCTTTTTTAAATTTAATATGGATTCTGTATTTATAGTGTTTCTTGGAGCAATGATCTTTAATATTTATTCCACAATATACCTTTTATTGTTTAAATTTTTATCCAACAATAAGCAAAATATTTTTCCAAGTAAAAAAGAAAAATATTGTCTCTTTGGCTTAAATCTTTTATTTTCTTTGCTATTTTATGCAATATGGTTTGCAGCATTTGAATATGATTTAGCTGACAAAGTAGTTAAATTCTTTAATGGAGTGTAACAATGAATGGGACTAAACTCCTTGATAATATAAAACCTAGTGATTTAAAAAAAAGCCAAATGCAATTTTATGGAATTGCTAATAAGGAATTTGGGATAGAATATAAACTAAGCTCTAAAGAAAGATCAAACCAAACTATAGCTCTTTATGCCCTCTCTGGTAAATTTCAAATCTATTATGTGTTGGATAGTTTTGAAGCGATAAAAATGAATGAAAAAGAAATAGCTATCTATCCTACACAAATTAAAGCTTATGTTGATGATAGCTTTGATTTTAGAAATAGTCCGAATCAAACAATTGGGGCATGGGATTATGAGAAGGTAGGATTTGATTTATATAATTCGATAATGCAATACCGAAATACAAAATTTCATTTTAAATATACCTCACCAAAATCATTCTTATTTCCCTTATATAATTCAGACTTTCTAAAAACAAAACAGTATTTTAATCTTGGCTTAGATTTCTTTTTATATAGCTCTACATTTTTAGATATTGTGCTAGAGGAGTAGTTATTATGTTTGAAGCGACAAAAAATACAGAGTAAATTAAAGGAGTTCTTATGCAAAAGTTTTTAATAGTTTTAGGATTGTGTTTAATGTTAGCCATTAGTGCTAATGCACAATCCCCAAAAGAAGCTAAACCTAGCTTTGATTGTAGCAAAGCAACTACAAAAGTTGAAAAGATGATTTGTAATGATGAAAGTGGGGAGTTACAGAATTTAGATCGCTATATGGGTGAAGTCTATACACAATTAAGAAAAGAGTTAAAAATCTCTAAATTTCCTGATAAGGAGCAAAGGCTAAAAGATCTTTTAGATTCACAAAGAGCATTTATTAAAAATTTAAATGAAGTTGATTTTATAAAAGATGCTTATGAAGAGCGCATTACACAATTACTTAAACTTCTAGGAGAAGTGCTAGATTCTAACAATAAAGAACTATGTGAATATGCAAGAAGATATGAGAGTGATGACAGTAAATGGCAAGAAGTTCCTCGATCTGTCAATCCTCCCTTTAGTATAGGTTTTTGTGCTTTTGGAGCAAATAATAGAGATATTGATTATTCTCTGTATTGCACAGAAAAAGGAAAGCTTACAGAAAAAATAGAAGATTTTATCGGAGGATATCCTTTCGTTTTTAAAAGAAAAATTGATATTAATAATGATGGGGTGTTAGATAATGTAATTCTTTCATTAGGAAACTATTTTGGTGCACTTGCAATATATAAAAATGGTAAGCTAGATGCAAAAGCAAGTGATAAAATCTATGGAGATGATTTGCATTTTCATGGAGAAAAAACTAGTTATCAAGTTGCGATGATTAGTGAAGTGCCTAGCATGGCATTTGATACATACGCCCTGCCAAGCAATAAAATTTCACAACGACTAGAATTTGATTTTGAGAGTCCTATACTAAGCTATTTAGTTTATAATGTTATGGAGTTTCAAGGAAAAAATTATATTACTCTATGGAATAAGAGATTTTTTTATGATGAGAATTCTACCTATCCAAGAACACGCATTTATCTTTTAGAAGGTAATAAAAGAGAGTTAAAATGCACTTATACAAGAGGAAATAATTGATGTTTGAAACGACAAAAAATACAGAGTATTTAGAAGATCTCTCTAACTTCCTTAAAGTTGTTGAGGGTTTTAGTGCATTGCCTTACAATGATCATGCAAACGAAGATAAAGGATATTTAACCATAGGCTATGGCGCTAATTTGAAAGAAAGGAATTGGCTGATTGCTACATTAAATGAATTAGGATTATTTGGGAGTGTAAAAGATTTAAAGTCTGAAAAAGATATAGAGGCTTTAGATAATGAAGATAAAGATAATAAAACTAAGATTAATGAATTTTATAACATTACACAAAAAGAAGTAACAAATGATGATATAGACACCATACGCAAGCAACTTGATGATTTGTTAAGAAAATATACCGAGCAAAGTAGTTTTAAACTAAACAAAGAACAGGCTATAAAAATCAAAAAAATAACATCTGATGATATTTTTCAAACTGCTTCTAAATTTAATAACCAAACCTTAAAAATGGATGAAGAAACTAATGAATATGCAGGAATTTTATCTTATGCTTTTAATGTTAACGGTAGTTCTAGGAAATATTTCTTTGATATATGCAACAAAGATAAAGATAATCGTTTCTTAGCATTCTTTACTTTACGATATGGGGTTAATTTTAGTTTAAATTATAAACATAACAATAAAGATAAAGATAAAAGCTCATATCAGAAGATTTTTGAAAATAGCAATGTCTATGGTATAGCCAAAAGGAGATTTTGGGAATCTTTATTTTTTGGATTTGAATACAAAGAAAACAGAGCTTTTAAGATGGCAATAGGTATATTTAAAATATTGAATTTTAAATATACTCATAGAAAAGTTAAAGATAAACATACAGGCAAAATTAAAGAAATTAGCGAATATTATGTCATAGATTTTCAAAAAGAAAAACCCAATCAAACATATTTAGATTGGATTATAAAATATGAAGATGAATTGCTCTATGCTAAAAAAAATCAAAACCAAACTTATCAAGAATTTTATAATGCTGATGCAAGAGCAAATAATCTTCCTGAAAAGTTTAGAAATATACAGGGAATCACTCCAAATAAAGATAACTTTCTCTCCCCCTATCTTA
>NZ_JACHTR010000039.1:0-6125 GCF_020135975.1 Campylobacter sp. W0014
TTGAAAGACGCTTTGGAACACTTGGGCATGTAGGAATTTCTAAAATGCATGGATATATTGGCAATAATCTTCTTGATCAATTAAAACATTAGGATGAAAATTAAAATCTTGACTTAGATTAAATAAGCTTTCATCTAAACTTTCAAAAAAACCTTCACATTCTATAGAAAAAAGTTCTTCAAGACTTTCTTTGATGATGGCTTTAGTGATTTTAAAGGGTAGGGGATTTGAAGTAGAATTTGATATATTAAGACTCATAAAGGAATTTGAGGCCATTTTTTCTCCTTAATGTGGTAATAAGATTTATCAAATACAAAGCTTTATAAGTTTTACTGTGTGATTAAATTTTTATTTATATTTGTTTGTAAATATTCTATAAATTTGAGTGTGTTTTATGGTATAAATTAAAACCTTATTTAAAACTATATTATATCCATCTTATTTTCTAGAAAAGCTTTTCCTTTCAAACTTAACGCAAAACCCTTATCGGTTGAACTTAAATTTAACTTTTCGCAAACAACTATATTATCATTGTTAATATTTATCAAGCCAGATACACTTTCAACGCTTGTAACTTTAGTGCATGGTACTTTAACTCCTGCGATAGTTCTAGTGCAGCCAATTATATCTGAATTAAGTAGATCATTTTTAGTGATAGTCTGAGCAGTGTGATTTGCAGTTAAGTTTTTACCAAGACTTGATTTTAAAACTACTTTGCCATTGTGAGGACATACAATAGTATCTTTTGTAGTAAGAGGTGTCATTTTTTCCTTTTTTAAATTATTTTTATAAAACTTTATAGAATATTTTATAGAAATTTGTGTATTTCTCGTAAAAATATTTTAATAAAATCTTTTAGTAAAATGGATTTTATTAAAAAATAATAAACAATTTTAAATTTATTGTCATTTGTCGAAGATAAATTTTCTTAGTTTTGTTGGATTTTATTTATTTGTTATATCTTGTAAAAATTTCTTTATGCAAGATAAAATCTCCAATTTTGCATTTACCTGATAAGGACTATACTATTATTTTGTTTTTCAACTTCAATATCGCAAAAATCGTTATTATACTCCATAGAAAATATTTTTATAATAGCTTTTGTAGGAGATTTTAAATTGATTATTCTAATATATCATTTGGTTTTTCTGTGTAAAAATTTGTATTCCAATCATCAAAGGTACTACCATTTTTAGAATATCTAATTTCACAATAAATTCCATTCATCATCTCATCATTATAACAATTATCACTTATTTGAAAGGCTGGTTTATCGGCTACATAAATACCTTGCCAATCCTTTACAAAAGTAGGAAATTCTTTAGCATAAGTGATGCTTAAAAACATTAAGAATAAAAAAATATATTTCATTGTTCTGCTTCCTTATTTGGTTGTGGTAATAAAAGCAATTGTTTTCATCAAGAATTTGTATAATTTTGCATTATTTTTTACGGTTTTGCTTCATTATAAGATCTTATCTTTTATATTTTTTCAAAAATTTATAAGCCCCATACTCTTGCCAAATAACAATTTCTCTAAAATACTAAAAGGATATAAGGCATTGCATAAAGTTAAATAAATAAAAATTATTGTATGAAATTTTGGCTTTTTGTATGCCATAAATAATAAAGCCACAAAAAATAAAATCAAACAACTTTCATAAATAATAAACGTTGTTTTGTTTATGTTAAACACAGTTTGTAATAACCCTAGCATATTGTCATTGATTATCATGTAATATATATCATTGATAGTAAAAAATATCAGAAAAGCACCTAATATAAAAATGGCTCTAAATTTGTGTTTTAATAGCAATATTGGTATAAAAATGCAAAATAACCATATTAAAATAGTATTGATCATTGTATAGCCTTGCATAAAAATATAGCAAAATGCTAATCTAATAAAAAAATATCACATTTTTTATTTTGCTTATTGTCGCAACCAAAATAAAATTTATGATTATTGTTCCAAATTTCAAAGCTTCCACCTGCATTAATTTCAAAAAAATAATTAATATTATCTAAAGAAAATCTTCCTCTAATAACACAAGGAATTTGATCAAAAATGCGGTAAGAAGTTTGCCAGTCTTCATATTTTTGACTGATTTTAAAAAACTCTTTTAATGACTTCTCATTAAATTTCTATCCTTTACAAGCTTTTTCCAAGTCAAAATATTGCTCGTTTAATAATATTGATTTATCAATGTAAATTCTTTCAATTTTAGAAAAATCTTTTATTAATAGATTAAGATTTTGTTCGGTTGCTGATGTTAAGTCAATAATCATACTCGTATAGATTAGCACCTTCACTACTTGTCTTATATGAAATTTTATCGTGTTTATAGATATCCTTATTTTATATTATGATTTTTAAAAAAATATTAAATTTATTTTTTGTGTCACCAAACTATTATCTTAAAATATATCTCATTTTTTATAGCTAATTCACCTACAGTAGTAAAACTTTTATTTTTCTTTATAACTTTGTAAAATTTCTAATATCTTTTTATAGTTTGATACCGCTTTAAAATCCTTTTTATTTTTAGCTTCTTCAATTTTTTGAGTTGTATATTGAAATAAAGAAAGTTCTTTTTGTGTTTTTTCATCCTCTATGGTTGCTTTTATATCAATCACTTTATTCTTAAGTAAAAATTTTAATGCTTTTATGCTCCTTTTATCAATGGCTTGTTGTTCATAACTTACAGAAGGAACGGCTATACCATTAAAAAATGTCATATCGTGTTCTGGATCGGGTTTTAATTTTTCATACATATATTTTAATCCCACAACATCATCTTTGGCAATCATATCAAGAATAGCCCAATTAGTTTGAAAAGAATATCCTTTATTGCCTTGAGCTTTGTTAGCTTTATAAGCTTTTTTAAAATTCCATTTTCCATGTCGTTTAAACCAATCATTATATATAATTGATTGATTTGTTGTTTGTTTTGATATAGGACTTGCACTGATACATCCAAATCCTAGTAAAATAATAAAAATTGTAATGTATTTTTTAATCATATTAGCCTCCTAACAATTGTAATAATTTCGCAATCTCCTGATTGCTTATTGCGAGATTTGAAATACCTTGTAGTTCTTCTTCTAAATGTTTATTGTAATATGTCATAAAATTTTCCATAGTCTCCGTTCTTTGGTCGTAAGGAGAATCTGGAAGAGAGGCCCATGTATAATATAATCTTTTTCTAGGATTATCCTTTCTACTTTTTACTGCCTCTTCAATTTTGTTACTCATTATTAAATCAGTAGCTTCCTTATATTTGTATAATAATATTATACAAGCCTTATCTTGATTTTTAGGAGAAAAATCACTAATATCATATTTTTTTCCATATTTTAAAACAATATCATTCCAAGTTGTAAATAAAAATTGATAAGCTCCAGCTGCAGTTGAATCTAATTTTTTGATATATATATTAGGATGTTTTGAAAAATCATTAAACATACCACCACCTACAATAATTTTATAACCTTTTTGTCCAAGTGTTCCCTCTCCGTATCTTAAAGCATACATAAAGGCTTTTAATCTAGCTATCTTAATATCAATTTCTTTTCTCTCTTTTTCTTCTCTCCATTCTTCATATACTTTATCTTCTATTAAATAACAATAAGGGGTGTTAAATTTTACCGTTTTATCTCCTTTGTTTAAATCTTCAACGCATATTTGTAGTTTTTGCGAAAAAGTATTATTTGCCATTGCTATACTACTAAAAGCCTTAAAACCTATAAATATATTTTTAGTATTTATAAGTTTTAGATTACCTTGTTCATCTTTTTCTAAAGTCCTATCTAAATATATATTGCGAGAAAGTGCTTTATCTTCTAACTTACAAACATAATTTTGTTGGCTTTCTTGAACATAAATATAAATAGGAGTACCCTCAGTAATGGTATTGTTAGTGTAGTTTTGTATTTTTTGTAAATCAATATCATTAATATTAATAGTAAAGTTTCCATTATTGCAAAAAGTATCTTGGGTTTTAGGAACTTTAAGTTCTATTCCTAAGGTAGAATAAGTTTTATCTGGTTTAAGATCGGTTTTTAAAATATGAGAATTTTCTCGATTTTCTAAATAATGACAATAATTGCTAAGAGTAAAAAGCAATTCATCATCTTTTTCAATCTTTAATTGATTAAGTATATCAAAGCAATAGTTTATGCCATTATAATTTGCAATTAATTCTTGATCATTTGTTTCCTTTTCTTTCATTTCTAGCTCTTTAGTTGCCAAAGAAGTGGTTTTTGTTTTATCATTGCTTAATCTTTCATACAAAAAAAGTTCAGCTTTATCGTTTTGCTTGGTATTTTCTTTGAAAGGATTGTTTATACAAGAGCAATCAAAGCAATTACCCTTTACACTCTTAATATAAAGATAGGTATTGCTTGGTTGATCAATTTTTATTTCCATATTAATTTTTTCTATAATAAAAACTAAAATATTTTCTTTTGTTTCTTGAGTATTTTTGTATTCTCTAAGAGCTCTTAAAACTTCATTATAATTACTATTATCCATAACATAGATATTTTCAGCCTTAAAGCGATATTCTTTATCGCTTTCTTTTTCTTTATATTTTTTAAAATCACTTTCAGTCTCAAATTTAGCTTTGCCTATAAATTTTTCATCATTAAAATATTCTACATAAGGTTTTAAAATACTTACTAAAGCTTGCAATTCATTGGGATTGACATAGTTATAAACTTTATACCCAGAAATATCCACATTTTTATTATCATATTCTGTTTTTACAGCTTTAATTTGTTTAAGCATATGTTGTTCCATTGTTTTAAAATAAGAAAAATAGGTTTGTTTTTCAGTAGGATGTATTAAATTTAATACCTTGAAAATATCTATACAAGTATCAAGTTTTTCTTCATCACTTTCTTCTTCTTTTTTTAATTTTCCATTAAAATTAAAAATACATGATTGCAATATCATTCTTCTTGCATCTTTGCCTATGAAATATCTTATAATAACCCAAATAAAAAATCTACTTTTATAAATATTGAATGCTTTTTCTAAAAGTTTATTTTGCATGATAAAATTACCACCTTGATAAGTGGCACTCACAAAAGGAATGAATTCTTGATAATATTCTTTTTTATCTTCTTTTTTGTTCTTATTTTTATGAAAAAAAAGAATATTTTTCTTCTTAAAATAATGCAAGGTGTCTAATTCATAATTTATTGATATAATTTCAAAAAGTTCTTCAGCTTGTTCTTCGCTAAGTTCAAATTCTAAATATTTATTGGGTTTATCTTTATTTATTTTTAAATCCTCATCGCTTAATCTTTGAAGTTCTTCTAAACTTGTCTTAGGATTACTTCTTTGCTTTTGTTCAGTTTCCTTGCAATAATTTTCTATTGCATCCTTGATGATTTTATTGAGAGTAGAAGTTCTAATATCTGTCTCCAAAGTTTTAAAAATATTATTTGAAATACCCTGTATTAATGTTTCATATTCTTTATATTTATAACTTTTTGTATCTTTAATGATTTCTTTTAAAGTGATATCAGAATCAAATCGTGTATAAGGAATATCTTTAAGATCTTTTATTAAACCAAATAAATAATATAAAATCAGTTTTATCCAGATACCTTTTAGACTTTTTTGTCCTATATTTATACCTATGCCTATAGTCGCTATACCTTGATTATCCCTATAAACTTCTGTTTTTAAACCTTCAACTGAGATTAAGAGTGATGTTTTGATTTTATTATATTTTTCAAAGCTTATTTTTTCGAATTCCATTTTATTTTCCTTTATCATAAGCATTTAAAAAAGCTAAGGTTAAAGCTTGATTAAAACGATAGGCAAGAAAAGCATCACTTTGTACTATCCAATCATACGCTTTAGGACCGATAGTCTCACCAAATTCAGTAAAAATTGTATTTTCTTTTATTTGTCTTTTAAAATCCTCATCTTCTCTTAATTTCATCCTAAAACTTTCAAATACAAGATTTTGAGAGTGAAAATTGTTTTGCAATAAAAAAGCTCTGGTATTGCAATATTGTATTTTAATTATATGTTCTACTTTATCATCAGCCAAAGTTTCACCGTGTCGTGGAGTATAACCATACTCATTTTGAGTTTGTGAAAGTCTTACC
>NZ_JACHTR010000040.1:0-5368 GCF_020135975.1 Campylobacter sp. W0014
TTTATCTTTTAATGAAAGGATTTCTTAAATGTTTAAGCAAATTTTTTAATGGCATTGGCTGTAAATTTAGCTTTTGCTGTAGGTGGCTTATTATAAGATATAGAAGCAAGCTTTATTTGGTATTTCAGTAATTATTATTACAATAGCTTTTGGTATTACAGGTTATCGAATGGCAATCTTGAAACAACAATGGATTGAAGTTCTACCAGTAGTTATTGGTGGTATTATTATCGGAGCGGCTTCTTCTTTGGCGACACTTTTAGTAGGTTAAAAATATGAATAATTATTTTGATCCTATTTTTAAAGGATTAATTCGCCATGCACTCCTTTGGAGTGCCTTTAATGCCTTTTTTGATAAATATTTTAGGCTTCATTTTAATATCTGTTTATACTCAACAGTTTTTTCTTTTAATTTTTGGAGTCATTTCACATTTTATTATGAAAGCAATGACTAAGAAAGATGAGCAAATGTTTAGATTGTTTTTTTAAAATTAAATTTATCAGCAATTTTTTTAAGTAAAAAATATCATAAAGCTAAAACTTTTAATAGTACGACTTATAAACGATTGTCAACTAACAATGATTTTCCGAAATATCCATATTTCCAATTCATACTGAGCCAAGTTTAGAAAAGCTAATTCTTTATAGTCTTTAATTACTGATAACATTGTCATTACAAAAGAACATATGTTAATTAGCACATTTTTCATGGAGGATATAGAATTTGAATGTGAGTCAGATGAGAATTTAACTTTTAAGAAAAATCTTTTGAATATGTTATTTAAATCTTTTGCAAATGAACCTGTAAGTTTTTATTTTCACAATTGTAGATATTCTATTGAAGATAAATTAACTTCAAAATTTAACAATGCTTTTTTGGAAGAAATTGATAAAAGATACTATGAAAGTTTTAAACAAGGAACTCTTAGAAAAAATTCTTTGTATTTAACATTAATTTTCAATCCTTTAAAAGTTAAAATAGAAAAAACAACTTTTATAAAAAGTTCTTTTGAAAATAAAAGAAAAACAATTAGTATGTTTCTAGCTAAATTTAGCGAATTTACTGATAGATTGGAAGCAAATATTAAAGATTTTA
Organism: Campylobacter sp. W0014; assembly: GCF_020135975.1. NCBI lineage: Bacteria > Pseudomonadati > Campylobacterota > Epsilonproteobacteria > Campylobacterales > Campylobacteraceae > Campylobacter > Campylobacter sp. W0014. The sequence continues at coordinate 1,097 of NZ_JACHTR010000040.1, forward strand.
ATCCAAAAAGATTAAAAACATATTCCAAAGATGATAAAACATACTCTCAACAATTGGAATTTTATAATTATTTACTTGGTGGTAAATTTAATCCTGTAAGAGTATTACCAAGTCCTATAGATCAATATTTAAATGGTAACTTACAAAATATACAATTTGGGCAAGATACCATTCAACTTAATAGCAATAATGGCACAAAAAGATTTGCAAGATGTATTGAAATTAAAGATTATACAAGTGAAACTTTTGCAGGAATTTTAGATATTTTAATGTATTTAGACGTGGAATATATTATAACTCAAAGTTTTTCACCTATTCCTAGAGTGGATGCGAAATCAGCAATCTCTAAACAAAAGAAACAACTCATTGCAACTGAAGATGATGGATATTAACAAGTAGAGCAAATTGATGAGGCTTTAGATCAACTTACAAATGGAGAAATTTCTTTTGGAAAATATCATTTTTCAATTCTTGTATATGGAAACACCGTAAAAGAGTGTAAAGATAATGCAAATCGCGTTATTACTGAAATGAATGGATTAGGCTTTGGTGTAACTTTAGCAACAATTGCTTTACCTGCGACGTTTTTTTCACAATTACCATCAAACTTTGCAATACGCCCACGTATTAATCTTATCTCATCAATCAATTATTCATCGCTAATTGGTTTGCATAATTTTTCTATGGGAAAAAGAGATAAAAATTGCTGGGGCGATGCCGTTAGCGTTCTTAAAACACCAAACAAACAACCTTATTATTTCAATTTTCATCAGAACTCTGGTCTAAACAAAAATGATTTTGGAGAATTATTTTTAGCAAATACTTTAATTTTGGGTCAAAGTGGTGGTGGTAAAACCGTGTTTATGAACTTTATTGTAGATCAAATGCTTAAATATGCAAATAAAGATACTTTTCCTGATGATATTCCTGAAAAAAATAGAAAATTTACGGCAGTATATTTAGATAAGGACAAAGGTGCTTTAGGTAACATTCTTTGTGCTGGTGGTAGATATATTAGTATTGAAAATGGTAAGCCTACTGGTTTTAATCCTTTTATGGTTGAAAGCACACAAGAAAACATAAGACAACTTCAATCTCTAATAAAACTTTTAGTAACTAGAAATAATGAAATTCTTACAACTAGGGAAGAAGAAATGCTTAACAATGCCGTTAATTCTGTTATGAAAGGCTTTGAAAAAGAAGAAAGAAAATATCCTATTTCTTTATTGCTTGAAAATTTAACTGAGAATGTCGATGATGATAATTCCCTTAAGTCAAGATTAGCACTTTTTAAAAAAGGCAAACAATTTGGCTGGGTATTTGATAACGAATACGACAATTTAGATTTTCCCGATGATATTAATTTGTTTGGAATTGATGGCATAGAATTTTTAGATGATAAAGATGTATCAGGAATACTTAGCTATTACATTCTTTGGCGTGTAATGTCTTTAGCAGACGGCAGAAGACTTTGTATTGATATTGATGAAGCTTGGAAGTGGCTAGAAAATGAAATTGTGCAAGAAGAAGTTAAAAACAAATTTAAAACCATTCGAAAGCAAAACGGATTTTTAAGACTTGCTACGCAAAGTATAGAGGACTTTTTAAAACTCAAAAATGCAACAACACTTATAGAACAATCAGCAACAATGATATTTTTACCAAATCCAAAAGCCAAAGAAGAAGAGTATGTAAATGGAATAGGTTTAAGCTACGATGAATATATGATCATTAAAGGTTTTAAACCTTCTAAAAGACAATTTTTAATTAAAAGGCAAGATGAAAAAGTAATTTGCACTCTTGATCTTAGTTCTTTGGGTAATGAAAATTTAAAAATATTATCAACTGGAACAGCACATATAGACACTATAGAAAAGATTTTTTCACAAGAAAGTAAAAATCTTGATGAAAAAGTAGCAGAGTTAAAAGAGTTTTATAAAAACTCATAGGAGAAAAAAGTGGGCGATATAAATGCAATTAATATCAATAATCAAAAGGTTAGTTTTGAAAATAAGAATAATCAAATCTTTTGCACTAGTATTGATGTAGCTAAAGTTTTTGGAAAAAAACATTTTCACGTTTTAAGAGATATTAAAAATATTTTGAATGATTTAAGAGAAATAGGGGATTTTAAATGCCAATCCAATTTCGGATTGGTTAAATATAAAGATTTAAAAGGAGAACTTAGAACAGCTTATCAAATATCTCGTGATGGTTTTTCACTTTTAGCAATGAGATTTACAGGTAAGAGATCTTTACGATTTAAAATCGCTTTTATTAATGCCTTTAATGAAATGGAAAAACTTTTAAGGAATGAAATCAAAAGTCCTAATAAATATTTGACGGATTTAATGGAAATAATCTATCCTAAATTACCTAAAAACGATTATAAGGTTAGTGTGATTATCACAGATAATCCCTATTCTAAAGAAGCTAAAAATATTTTTTCTTTAAACTATCTTGTCGATAATCGCACACCAAAAGATCCAAAGAGGTTAAAATGAGCGATAAAGAATTAGAAATTTTTGAACTTTGTGAAAGATTATCAGAGCTTTTAGGGGATAAAGAAGCAATTGCTGATTTGAAAACTTTACAAAAACGTCATCCTGAAATGTTTGAGAATAAAGAGCAGGTTACAAATTTAATTAAAAAGGTTGTTAGCGATCCTGAAATTATAATCAATAATCCAACTCCAAAAAGTGAAAAAGATTATATAGCAGGGAAAAAACTTAATGAAGAAAAAATGGGTGAAGTAGGTATTCGCAAAGATGAAAATATCAACAAAATTTTTCACGCTAATGAAAAAAGATTAAAAAACTTAGATTTAATGGCTAAAAAAGATGTAGTGGCTGATGGTAGGGACGCCCACACCCCCTACACTCAAGCCCAAAGTCTTGACGGGCGACTGGTTCAAAAGAACATTTCATCAGCTGTTAATAAAATTATACCACAAAAAGACAAATCTACAAATGATTTTAAAACAAAATTGGAAGAATTTAACACCAAAAAAACAAATGTGGTTAAACCTATAAATAAGGAGTTTAAAAGATGAAAAAATATTACATCAACAAAAAGGAGTTAAACAATGAATAATATAAATTTAATCGGATACTTAGGAAAAGATTTTGAAGTAGGCACTACAAATAGCGGAAAGCTTTATGCAAAAAATTCTCTTGCTATTACTAAGCGATGGAAAAATGAAAGAGGCAATGAAGAAAGTAGCACAACTTGGATACCTATTGTTTTATTTGGTAAAAGTGCAGAAAGTGCTTCAACTCATATTAAGAAAGGAGCACAGTTTGCGTGTAGTGGAGAATTATCCTCTAATCAATATCAAGATGAAGATGGAAATACTAAAACAATATTAAGTGTGATTGTATCCAAATTTTATTGGCTTGGTAAGAAAGATAAAGATGACAACAAAACACAAACACCGCAAGTTCCGCCGAAAGAACCAGATATTGATTATGGAAACACAGATATAGAATCTGAAGAAGCACAAGTATTTTAAGGCTAAGGACAAAAATAGATCTTTACAAAAAACAAAAAATTATTTCAAAGGTAACAAAATGAAAAAAAATATTTTTAATACTTTTGTCTCTTTATTAATCTTACCTAACTTAGTATTTAGTGCTGGTATTCCTGTGGTAGATATAACTGCTAATGAACAAATGGCTACACAAAACGCCAAAGAAATAGCAGAATGGGTTAAACAAGCTTCAAGATGGACTGAAACCGTATCACATTATCAAAAACAAATACAAGCTTACAAAGATGAACTTTTATCAAAAACAGGTGTAAGAGATTCTGTATCTTTTTTAAAAGATATCCAACAAATTTATTCAGATTTTTCAAAAGCTGGAGAAAATATTCAATCTTTTTATAACGATGTTTTAAGAGATCCGAAAAGCTTTTTAAGCGATAAAGGCAATGAAATCTTTGGAAAATATACAAGCTTTGACAGGTGTGATTTTGATTATATGAGCCAAAATGAAAAAAACATTTGTAGAATTAATCTTATCACTTATGCAGCACAAGTAGAAACTTATAATCAGGCCTCAAAACAAATGGATACCATAAGCCAAACACTTAAAAAATTGCAAGATAAATTAATCAATTCAAAAGATATAAAAGAAAGCACAGATGTGGGTAATGCAATTCAATTAGAAGTAGCAAAAATTCAAATGGTTAAAGGACAAGTAGAATTAGCAAATGCAAGTTATGAAAATCAAAGAAGAATAAGACAAGATCAAGCAGCACAGCTGTTTGCAG
>NZ_JACHTR010000041.1:0-5116 GCF_020135975.1 Campylobacter sp. W0014
CCTACAACAATGCAAGTTTTAACAAAATTTCAAAAGAACCCTTAAATGAATCCTCATCTAACGCTAAAGAACCTTGCTTTATCACTTTATATTTAAAAGATGAACACAATAAACCCATTGCTAATGCTAAAATCATTATCAAAGGTTTTAAACATGATGAAGCTTTAAGAGTAGTTAATCTAAAAAGACGCAGTGATGAAAAGGGTAAAATAAGATTTGATAAAGAAAAGTATTTTAGTGATTGTTATAGCTTTAAAGTAAAGCTTGATGAAAGCAAAGCTTATTTTCCTACTCCTTTACAAAATGCTAAAAGGATATTTAATAATTATACCCATCACAAAGTTGGACTTATACTTAAATTTAAAGCAAAAGATCATTTAGTTTATGATGGATTTAATCTCTATCATTATAAAGGAAATGAATTGATTAATTCTTACATGGCAAGAAGTGGTACTGCTAAGGCAGATAATGAAAAAAGAAGTAAAAAGCAAATTGCAAATTATTTTTACCAAGATGAAAAAGATACAAGTAAAGGTAAAAAAGCTTATTTTTATTATGATGATGAAAGTATTAAAGATAGATTTGGCACTTTGCCTGAAGGAGAATATTATTTAAAGATTAATGAAATAGCTAAAGATACTAACCCTAGCTTTTTAAAAGATTATCCCTTTGAAATAGGAAAAACTTGGGGAAAATGTTGTGTAAGATTATATACCAATAAAGAATGCTCTAAAACTTTTAAAGAAGTAAAAATAAAAGAAAGTAATGAAAAAGAAAACAAAACAAGCAAAAAAGATAAAAAAGAGCAAAGCATAATAAAAGATAATCTATATCTTTATAGCATCAATGAAAAGGGAGAGTTTGGCAGTAGTGGTAGCATAGGTATGGCACAAGCACAGTTATTAGAGGATTTAAGTAAGCAAGCTAAGTTTATACAAGATGAGAAGGAAGGAATTGTTTCTTTAAGAGTAGAGTATCCTAAGCAAGAGAAATCTAAAGTAAATTTCATAAAAGAAATAGAATGGGAACTCGATGAAGATGAAGATGTGGTAAGTGCTGAAAAAAGTGTAAGGATTATTATCGATGAAAAGGCAAATTTTGCACCAGGGACTTATGTAGAATGCGAAGTTGATGGTTTAGAAGATGATGTAAATATCGTTTGGGCTTTAGCTCAAATTCAAAATGAAGCAAGACTTCAAAGAATTTTAGAAGGTAAAGAGCATTTAGAATTTAAAGATATAAAGTTTTTAAAAGACGAAAGTAAATATTTTCATGAATGCTGGGAAATGGATGATGAGGAAAAAGATGAAGAATTTGAAAAAATAGGCTTTAGTTTACCTCTAACAAGGGCTAATGAAGAAGAATTTGATAAATATTATGCTTTAGTTTTTGCTTATGAAGATAAAAATAAATTTAAAAGACTTCCTAATTTAAATGATGCTTATAAAATCATAGATATGAGTTTTAAAGTTGGCTCTGGTAGAGATGATAGGGTGAAAGAATTATTTACAAGAGAGGAGCTAAAAGCCCTTAATGTATATAATCTTAACCGACAAAAATCAATTGATAGTGTTGAAGAGGCAAATTGGTTTTTAAGGGCAAATTTAAAAAATCAAGAAAAAAGAGACTTTTTTACCTATCTCAGAACCTATCCTCAATTTGCCGGAAAAATCGCTTATATATACTATAGATTTGATTTAATTAATAAGGAATTTTTAACAAGTATATCAGAAAAAGATAAAGGAAATTATCTTCAAGATAGAGATGGCAAATATATTAGCACCATAATTAATAAAATTTTACCTTTAGAGTATAAGAATGGTAAAAGTTTTAAACAATTCCACACAGAGCTTTTAAATAACAAAAACAGAGATCTTGAAGAATGTAAAGATTTTCTAAAAGCTTTAACTCAAACTCTTTGTAAAGAATTTAATTTACCTTTAGAAAATGTAGTCTTTTATAGCCAAAAGCCTAGCGGATCTTTATCATTTGGAGCTTATGAAGAAAATAAGGTCAGATTAAATCAATACATTTTAAAAGCTTATTTTAAAGAATTTGCAAAAACGGTTTTTCACGAATGTAGGCATTTTTATATAGAAAAATATTATAATCACAATATGGATGCTCTAGGCAGATATGTTTTTTATTCTGAAAAAGCTTATATCAATGAGAAAATTATTTTTGATAAATTTAGTAGAATTTGCGATCCTAGTGAGAATTATTTAGTAGGTTGCAATATAGGTGCTATACAAGATGCCTATGAAATTCAGCCCAATGAAAGAGATCCAAGATATGTAGAAACCCTCATAGGTAGAAGTTTATAATCAAGGAAAATAATGAAAACTATAAAAATACCGCTTAAAGATTATATCTCCAATATAAGAGAAGATAAAACTATTTACTTGGGCTTGCAAAGTGATATGAGTATAAAAGGACTTGATGAAGAATTCTTAAAAAAAGAATATAATCTTAAGAGAAATTTCAAATTTGAAACAAGCATTTATTTAGGTAAAATTATAATCAAAGAAAAAAATATCATTTTTAAAGCTTTTAATATTGGTGAGAATTGCTTTGAAGGACTTAAAGAACTTTTCTTCAAAAATAACCCCTATAAAATTATAGATAATTTAGAATTAAAAAAATATTTCTTAAAACTTTATAAAGATAATATTGAATTTTTAACTTCTTATATTAATGAAATTAATCAAGTTCATGGTATTAAACTTTACTATATCGAAAATAAAAATTTAAATAAATTTGAACTAATTTCAATGCTAGATGAAATGGTGCAAAAAAATGACTATGAAGTAGTAGATTTTAGCGATGATTTATTTTATTCTTATCTTGTATGGAGTTTGAGAAAATTTATCATTGCTTATGATATAGGTTTGTATCAAGATAAAAATAATTTATTTTTTAATTTAGCTACCTATAAAATACATAAGAATCATTCTTTTTATATAGAAGCGAGTAATCATTTAAATTTTAATCTTATTGAATTATTTTTCTCAAATACCTCTCCTTTGGAATATGCTGTGGGTTATTTGCAAAAAGAAGAGATAATATATAATGGGGCTTTAGAATATTCTTTAGGAACTCTTCAAAAAACTTTAAATACCACAACCCAATTTCATAATAAATTTTATTTTAAACTAAAAGAAAGACCCTTTGAATATGCGCAATATTTTAAACAAAAATAGACTTAGTTGAAATAAATTAAATTTGCTCACTTTAATGCAATCAATCAGGATGAAAAATCGGCGTGAAGACTGACTTATTTTAGAAAGTTTATTTAGAAAAGATGAGCAATAAAAAGTAAAAGAAATATATTTTATAGGATTTTTGACATAAAAATAATTATAATCGGCTTTTGTGTATAGTTGTTGTATTTAGATTTGCATGCTTTAATTTTATTGTATGACTGCAAGGTTTGTTCCTTTGGCGGTTAATTTCATAGCTAAAAGTATGCCTTAATAAGCGCAGTCCTTTCTTGAGAAAGAGGAGGTGTTGAACTTGAGTATTCTTTTGATAGTGAAAAAGAAGCTATTGATAAAATGTTGCAGATGAATTATGAACAAAAAAATACGATGGAAAAGACATTAAAGAATATCTAACAAAAGAAGTAGCACTAAAAATCATCAAAGAAGAAAATCTAGAAGTGATTTGGTATGATGAAGCACTTAAACCTTTATGTGCAGGTATCAAACACGATAAACAAAGAGATAAATATATTTCTTTTATCACTAATGCTAAAGCAGAAATTATAGAATACAAAAGTATTGAGTTTGATGGGGATAGATACAGTGAAACCTTTAAGGAAATGCTTAACGATGAATTTCTAGCCCTTTATGCTCTTATCAATCGTGCTAGAATGATTAAGCAAAATAGAATTAGCTTTGTGTAAATACTTTCCTTATGATTTAATATAAAAAGATTTTTAGTTATAATTTTTCATTTTATATTTAAGGAAAAATTTATGGAAGATTTAAAACTTTTACAAAGGCGTTGGGAAGAAGCTTATGAAGCTATGCCTAAACTTTATGACACACCAGATGGGTTAATAATAAATTTCACCTTTAGTGAAGATACTGATACTATTCTCTTTAAAGAACCTTGGGAAAATTTTGAATTAGATGATGAAGATGAAGAAGCCAAATGGAGGCTGAGTTTTTTTAGCATTAGCAAAGATGAGCCTTTGGGGTATTTAGAGTATAAAGAAGCTTTAGAGAAATTGCAAGATTTTTCTTTAATTCAATCAGAAGAAAGAATTTTAATTAGAGCAATGAGTTTAGAAGAGCTTGAAAGCTTAGAGCTTAAAGGGTGATAATGCTTCCTCAACCTATATTTTTAAATAAACTTATAGAATTTTTATCTGATGAGAATTTAGATATTGTAAATATGAAAAAAGGTGTAAATAAAATTTTTTCTAAAAAAGATTTTTACGCTATATTAGAATTAAATATTAAAATTATGAATAGCGAAATTAATTTTAAAAGTGATGAAAAATTAAATATATTATTACCACAAACTTCTGATTATAAGAATACAAATTATTTTCTTCAAGAATTAGAGTTAAAAAAAGAAATGGATGTTAATCTTAATGATTTAAAAAATTGTGATAATAAAAAAATAATAGAAATAATAAAGCAAGAATATCAAAATAATCTGATTAAAGAATTGGATATTAATTCTCAAAAAGAAAAAATCAAAATACTTTTTATTATTAATGAAGTGCCAAAATTTTTAAAATCAATCTATAAAGAATGTGAGTTTAAAGAATATGGATTAGCAAATTATTTGGAATTTGATGAAATTTGGGATTTTTATGAAAATAATATTAGATATTTTACTATTTTAACTCCCATGGGTGCAAATAAAATAAAATTGCGTTTAGAAAATACACAAAACAGCGAAAAAGAATCTAATATCATAGAAGTAAATTTAGATAAAAAATAGATTTTAATAACAAAAATAAGCAATTTCTTTTTCTACTCAAATTTAGACTATTTGTGTTAAAATAATAAATATAAAAATTAAAAACATAGTGGATTTATACCAAATTATAAACACCATAAACTCAACCCCCAAAAGGATCATCAATGCCCCCAAATTCCTT
>NZ_JACHTR010000042.1:0-5029 GCF_020135975.1 Campylobacter sp. W0014
AGTAGGTTTGGAAGAAATTTTGAATTATTTTAGAATTTTTGGTTTTGGTAAGTGCTAACATAAGTAAAATTCTAGCTTTTTGTGGATTTAAATTTTGAGTGCAAATAAAACCGAGATCTTCATCTTCTTTGCTTAAAATAACTTCTCCTGCTTGTATGCGTGAGCTGATAGCAACGATAAGATTTTTTTTCATAAGCTCTTTTAATATATTTTTTTGATTTTCATGGATATTTCCCGATCCACTTCCTGCTATCACCAAAGCTTGAGTTCCATTTTCAAATAAAGCTTTTGCTGCAACGCCACTTCCATCATTAGAATAGGTATAAAGTATATCAACTTTGGGCAAGTCTTCAAGATGATCGATATCAAATGGAGTATTTTTAGTATGTAATTTTTCAATTGTGTTATAAAAATATACTTTTCCATCTAAAATATACCCCAAATCTCCAAAATTTGGAGAAGAAAAAGCATCCAAATTTAAAGTATGAGTTTTTACTGCTGCTCTAGCACTTAAAATTCGATCGTTCATAACAATCATAACGCCTTTATTTTGAGATTTTTTATTAATGGCTAAAGCCACAGCATTATAAAGATTTTTAGATCCATCTGCACTCATAGCTGTAGAAGGACGCATGGCACCCGTTAAGATAACCGGTTTATTGCTTTTAATGGTTAAATTTAAAAAATACGCAGTTTCTTCCATAGTATCTGTTCCATGGGTTACCACAACAGCATCTATTTCATCTTTAGTTAAAAGCTTATTGATTGTTTTGGCGAGATTTAGCTGAATTTCATTAGACATATTAGAGCTATCTATATTGGATATCTGATAACCTATAATTGTTGCAAATTCTTTAATTTGTGGCACAGCATCAAGCAAAACTTCTATATTTAAAGCTCCCGCTTTATAGCCTGTTGTCATAATAACATCATCAATAACTCCTGCTATAGTTCCACCTGTTGCTAAAATTGCAATTTTTGGTTTCATTGATCAATCCTGCGTATCTTTTCTTCGGTTAAAATTTCTTTTATGATAAATTGAGGGGTTAAAAGTCCTCTGAATTCATTTTTAGAAATACTCCCTAATATATTAATATTTTCATCAATACTTGGCTCTTTATCAAAATTAAAAAACAAAGCTTCAACAACCTTATTTTCCTTGGATAAAACTAGTTTTAAATGTTTTTCATTTTTTCCTAAAATTTTTTTATTTTTCACTTTTAGATTTTCTAAGACAAAAAAAGGGCGGGGGTTTTTATGCCCAAAAGGTTCGAAAGATTCTAAAATTTCTAACATTTCAAAATCAATTTCATTTGGATCTAAAACCCCTAAAATTTCATCAGTATCTAAAAATTCATTATCAGGAATTTTTGCACATTCTTGCTGGATTAGAATTTTAAATTTTTCAAAATTTTGAGCATCTAAACTCATACCAGCAGCGCCTTTATGTCCTCCATAATTACTCAATAGAGAATTGGCCTTAGAAATTAAAGATAAAATATCAATCTTTCCAACACTTCTAGCACTACCTTTTAAATAATCCTCATTTTGAGAAAACACGAAAGCAGGTTTGTTAAAATGTTTAGACAAACGACTTGCTACTATACCTAAAACCCCTTCATGCCAATTTATCCCAGATACTACGATGCAAGAATCTTGATCGTTAATTTGACTTAAACTTTCTTCAAAAAGCTGCTTTTCTTCGTCTTTTCTATTTTCATTAAAATTAACAATCTGTTCTAGATATTCTAAGGCTTTATTTAAATCTTTGGTATGTAAAAATTCATAAGAAATACTAGCATCATCCATTCTTCCAGCACTATTAATAAGCGGAGCGATTAAAAATCCTATGCTATCTAAAGAAAATTTATCCTTTTGATAATAATTTTTAATAGCTTTAAAAGCTGCTCTTTTAGACTTGTTAATAAAATCAATGCCTCTTCTTACTAAAGCGCGGTTTAAATCTCTAAGCTCCATCATATCAGCAATTATAGCAATGGCTAATAATTCTAAAAATCGACTCATATCGTATTTCAGCTTACAAACCTCTTTTAAAGCAGCGATCAAATACCATGCCACTTGTGCTCCGCAAATTTCAATATCTGGAAATTCGCAATCTTTTTGCTTAGGATTGATTATCGCAAATGCATCGGGCAAAATATCTTGAGGCATGTGATGATCAGTAATGATTAGATCGATATTTTTTTCTTTGCAAAGTTTAGCAGCTTCAAGTGCTGCTATGCCATTATCTACAGTAATGATTAAATCGACATCAAGCTCATTAATAATTTCAGAATTTAACCCATACCCATCTTTAAAGCGATTTGGAATTCTAACAATATAATCAAAACCTATATCATCAAAAAATTCCGCCATAATCACACACGATACTATGCCATCAACATCATAATCGCCCACAATAGCAATTTTTTCATTTTTTTCTATCGCAGTTTTTATGCGTTCTGCTGCTTTGTAAGTGTCTTTTAAGCAGCACGGCAGTGGCAAATCACAAAGCTTGGTATGAAGATCTTTTTCGAAACGTGAAGCTAAAATTTTTTTAATTTCACTTTTATCAATCTTTTTCATATTCGATTGCCGCCTCAATAAATCCAAAAATCACTGGATTTGCATGCTCTAATCTTGAAGTAAATTCAGGATGAAACTGCACGGCTAGGAAAAATGGATGCGAATTTAACTCTATAGCCTCTATAAGTCCTTGACTTTCTCCACTTACAATAAATCCATTATCTTCAAAATCTTTACGGTATTTTGGATTGGCTTCATAACGATGACGATGACGCTCTTTTACGCTTTTTGCATTGTTATAAACTCTTGCTAAAATTGTTTTAGGCTTAACCTCACACTCATAAGCACCCAAACGCATCGTTCCACCCAAAGGTGTTTTAGCGGTTCTAATTTGTTTTTTTCCATTAGAATCAATGAATTCATCAATCAAATAAATAATAGGATTTTCACATTTTTCATCAAATTCGCTTGAATTAGCATCCTTTAATTTTAAAACATTTCTAGCAAATTCTACTAAAGCTAGTTGCATACCCAAACAAATTCCTAAAAAAGGAATTTTGTTTTCTCTTGCATAATTAATCGCTTTTATTTTGCCCTCTACACCACGATTTCCAAAGCCTCCCGCAACCAAAATTCCGCTCACGTCTTTAAATGCTTCAGATGATTCTAAATTTTCAAGCTTTTCACTATCAATCCACTTAAGCTCCACTCTCGTATCAAGTGCCGCACCTGCATGTATAATAGCTTCAGTAAGACTTTTATAACTTTCTTTTAAATCAACATATTTTCCTACAAACGCAATTTTAACTTCATTACTTGGTGCAATCACCCTTTTTACCAAGCTATTCCAATTTTGCATATCAGGTTTTGAGATTTTAAGATCTAATATACTTGCAATTGGATTTAATATATCTTGTTTTAAAAAATTAAGCGGAATTTGATAAATACTTGCTGCATCTATACTTTCTATGACACAATTTTTTTCCACTCCACAAGAAATAGCGATTTTGTCTTTTAAATCCCTATCTAAAGATTTTTCACTGCGACAAATTATCATATCAGGACTGATTCCTATGCGTCTTAATTCTCCTACGCTATGTTGAGTAGGTTTAGTTTTTAATTCCCCTGCCGCCTTTATAAAAGGTACTAATGTAAGATGTATATTCATGGCATTATTTTTGCCCACTTCCAAACGTAAAGCACGAATGGCCTCTAAAAAAGGAAGACCTTCTATATCACCAACCGTTCCTCCAATCTCTACAATTAAAATATCTTTTCCTTCACCGGCTTTTTGGATACGATCTTTAATCTCACCCACGATATGAGGAATAACTTGGATCGTTTTTCCAAGATATTCTCCACGCCTTTCTTTTTCAATAACGCTTTGATAAACACGTCCTGTTGTAAAATTATTATCTTGAGACAAACTTTCATCTAAAAAACGCTCATAATGCCCTAAATCCAAATCCGTTTCTGCCCCATCATCGGTTACAAAAACTTCTCCATGTTCAAAAGGACTCATAGTGCCAGGATCGACGTTAATATAAGGATCTGCTTTAAGTATGCTTACTTTCAAACCTGAATTTTTTAAAAGTGTAGCAATGGAGGCTGCAGCTATCCCTTTTCCTAAAGAGCTTAAAACCCCACCAGTTATAAAGATATATTTTGTTTGTTTTTTCATTGCTTTAATCAACCTTATTTTTTAATTTAATTATAACTTGATAAAACTTTTTATTTCATTAGAATTTTAAGTAAAAAATGCAAGAATTATAAAAATAAAAATTCATTTTCAAGGAAAAATTATGAAAATCACTTTACTTTTTCACACTCCACTTTCTGTATGTTCTCATGCAACAAGAACTTGTTGGCAAAGTTTTGAAAAGGGTGATTGTGGTGGCGAAAAAGATAAAGAACTTATTGATCGCGTTGGCAATAAATTTAAACATGCCTCAACTTTAGAACATTTAAATTATACTTTTTATATCCAAGGAATTTCAAGAGCTTGTTTGCAAGAAGTTGCACGTCATCGCCATACTAGCCCTAGCGTAAAAAGCACAAGATACACTTTAAAAGAACTTCGCAATGAAAATAAATTTAAAGTCGGAGATTTTGAAAATGCCAGTCGATATTTAGTCCTTTGTGGAAATGAAGAGGTGGATAATGCTAGTATTAAAGCATTGGAAAATTTAAGACTGATCTTGCAAAAAAGCATTAGCTTGGATATAGCCAAATACTGCTTACCAGAAAGCTATAAAACTGAACTTACTTTAACCATAAATGCTAGGAGTTTGCAAAATTTCATTTCACTTCGCAGCTCAAAATCCGCTCTTTGGGAAATTAGAAATTTAGCCAATGCTTTATTTGAAGCTTTACCAGAAGAACATCAATTTATTTTTGAACATTGCTTGCATAAAGATGCAGAATAATTGCGAGTTAATTTTTATTTTAATGTAACAGTGCTTAGCTATTTCAACACCATAAAGTCTCTTTAGTGATTTAATCA
>NZ_JACHTR010000043.1:0-4714 GCF_020135975.1 Campylobacter sp. W0014
AAAATATCCTTCTTCTAGTCTTACTTTATAGAGGTATTTTGAAGTCATCACAGATGACTTCAAAATCAATTTCTTGTTTTAAAAAATAAATTTTCTATTTGCTTTAATTTCTCACAAGAATCAAAAGTCTTTAGAGTATTAAAAGAAATTCTATCCCTTTTTGGATTTGAAGTATTATCATAGGTTCCATTAAAACATATTCTTGATATTCTTTACATAGCTTAGAACTATCAGTAATTCTTACTTTGATATTATTAAAATGTTATATTTTCTTGCATTTCTTTATTTTCTATTTTTCATCCTCCTTATTTTTAATGTAATTAATATTAAATAAATCATTAATATCACTACATAATGATTTTATCTTTTCTAAATTATTTTTTTGTAGATAATTAAAAAATAAATTTCTAAAATCATCTTTATCTAATAAATATATAATTTCAGAGCCTAGCTTCTTATAAAGTTTTGCTTTTTGGATTTTTTCTTTATATTCTTGCTTAAATATAGGTTTAGAAAATGTAATAATAGCAGGATAGCCTTTTATTTCCTAAAAAGTTACCTTTTTAAAAAAATAAAAGGCAAAAACTCTGCGAGGCTCACTAAGGAATTGAGAATGAATAAAAACAATAATTGTGTCATAAAAGTTAGCAAAGATGATAAAACAATTTTAGAATATATAAAATCAGAAACAAATGCGCCATATAGTAGAATAATATCTATTTTATTAAAAAAGTTTAATTCTTGTGATACAGATGAAAAAAATAAAATTAATGATGAAATATCTAAAAATAAATTTTATACAAGCGATGAAAATAAAATAATTAAATTAAAACTTACAGAAAATGAAGTAAATATTTTAAAAGAAATTTCTAAAAAAACAGGATTTTCAAGTATTACCAAACAAGCTAAATTTTTGCTATTAAACTCCATAAAAAATGAAAAACTTTTTACTAATATAGAAATAGATGAGTTTATAAAAACAAGAACAGAAATTAACACAATAGGTAAAAATATATATCAATTATTAAAAATTCTTAGGAGCGGAAATTCTGTAAAAATAAATGATAATAACTTAAAAAAATCAATCGATAATATTAAAGATAAAATTGATATATTGTCTAATAAACTTGGTATTATAATAGAAAAAAATAATGAAAGAATTTAATGTCGCGTAGTGTTAAAATATTTGATGACGAAATAATTGCTAAAAAAGTTTTTACTAAAATAGAAAATGCTTCAAAATTACCACTAAATTATATCAATAAAAATAAAAATAAATATACTAAAGATGTAAAAACAGGTAAGCTTGTTAGTAAAAATATGTTTAGAAAAAATACAGAAGTTGTTGTAAAAATTACTTCAGGTTCTAAAAATTCTCAAGCACTTTCAAAACATCTCGATTATATTTCTCGTGATGGAAATGTAGAATTAATAACCAGTGATTTTGATAAATATATAGGTAAAGATGATATTTTAGAAGTCAAAAGAATTTTTAAAAATGAAGGAGCTCCTATTCCATTATATAAAGAAGGTGCTAAAGAAAAAAGACATACTATTAATATGGTTTTTTCTATGAAAGAACATTCTACAACACCGAAAGAAAAATTACAACAAGCTGCAATTATTGCTTTAAAAAAATCGTATCCAAATAATTTTTTTGTCCTTGCTTTTCACGCAGATACAGATAATCCACATTGTCATATTTGTTTGAAAGTCGCAGATAAAAATGGTAAAAGAATTAATCCAAAAAAAGCAGATTTAGCAAATTTAAGATCAGAATTTGCAAAAGCATTAAATGAGTTAGGAGTTGAAGCAAAAGCTACAAGCAAAAAGCAAAGAGAAGTGGAAATAAATCAAGAATTTTCAGTCAAATTAAATACAAATAATAAACTTAATCAAACTCCAAAAATAAAAATGCATTATTATCAGATTATGGATTTTGGAGAAGCGAATTATCAATTTAGCACAGATAAAAATGCTAAAAAAAGTTATTATGTAAGTTATAAAACCAAAAAAGGAATAACTACAATTTGGGGGCAAGATTTAGAAAGGGTTATAAAAGAAAATAAAGTTTTAAGGGGTGAATATGCAAGATTTAAAATAGTAGGGCAAGAAGAATATGAGATAAAAAGAAAGGCAAAAATTAATAACAAGTGGCAAGAAGTTGTTAAAACACTTAAAAAACCTATTTGGGAAGTATCAGTAATAGGTAGAGAGAAAGATTTAAAACAGATCAACAAAGCCAAAACAACAAAAAAATATAAAATTATACAAGATAAAGGAGTGAATAATGAGAGAGATTATACAAAACAATATAGACAGAGAGTCTTACAAGAGCTCGGTAATAAATCAACTATCCGAAGAGAAACTGCCCAAGAAAGAAACTCTATGCGAATATTGTCCAAACAGCCTATGGTTCATAACACAAAACGAACTCAAATGCTTTTGCACATCAATGCACTCAATCAGTTACAGCAAGGAGAGCGAGGACGATCCGATAATATCTTGCGATGGACAAGTGTTAGGAATAATGAGATTGAAAGAGATGGATAATTTATAAAAGAAAGGAATAAAATATAAAGAATATACTAAAAATTTGGAACGCTCCTTGCTTAATTTTTCAAAGCAATATTTTAAAAGGTAATAAAATGAAAAAAATTATTCTTATTTTGGCAGTTTTAAGTGGTTGTCTTTTTGCTAGCGATGAGCTAAATATCGATAGCTTGTTTAAAAAGCAAATAGGCTTAAGAAGCATTACAAGTTTATCCTTGCTTAGCACAGGAAATCCTCACTCTTATTACATTTATCCAAATATTGGAGTAAATGGAGATTTAAATGTTTGGAATGATACAAAGCAACTTTATTTGAATCAAACTTTTATTTATACGCTTACACCTAATTTCGATTTACTTATTTCAGGCGGTGGAAATTATGCAAGACAAGAGTATAACAATATTATTTCAGGTGCTTTTACAAGCAAAAATACTTTAAATTTTGATTCTTTATGGATAGGCTTTATTTATACAGGAGAAAGCATTGCTGACTTTGTTCCGCAGATTAAATTTCAAACAGCGATCATTCAAAGAGAAAAAACAGTTTTGCAAACTAAAAACTTTTATTTTCAATCCCAAAACTTAGAGGCAAGTTTAAGAGGATATAGCGATCCAGTGGTATATAGTATTTATACAGGATTTGGTTATAACGCCCAAAGAAAATTTAAAATCGCAAAAATAGATTATGGCAATAGTATTTACTTTGGTGGAAATTTATCTATAATTTTAAGCCCTAAAATTACTTTGGATTTAGGAGCAGAACAAAGATTTCAAACCGAACAAAAAATCAATGGTGTAAAAAATTCAGAAATCAGATCAATTCCTACAATTAGTGGCGGTTCTACTTATAGCATAAATCAAGATACTGCTGTTTCAGTCAGTGCAAGTCTAGGTGGAAGCTCTGCTGCTCCTGATGCAATTTTTGGTATCAATCTATGGAAAAAATTCTAAAAATAGCATTAATGGTTGCTCTTTTGCCTTTGTTTTTAAAGGCAGAATTTGTAGTTAAGTCTTACCAAGAAATCAAAAATGAAAAAGTTGTAAGGCAAAATTATGAAGAATCTTGTGGTGCTGCTTCTTTGGCTACGCTTATTAATACACTTGATGATAATAATTTAACAGAATTAGATTTATTAAAAACCATGAGTGGACAAAAACTTTATACAGATATGGTAAGCTTTGCAGATTTAAATGATGCAGTAAAAAAGCTTGGCTATGAAAGCAAGTCTTATAAAGTCGATAGAAAGATTTTAGAGAATATTATATCTGTTCCTATTTTAGTTAAAATTGAAGATGATCCACGCTTTCCACATTTTGTGGTGATTATAAATCATAAAGGTAATTATTTACAAATACTTGATCCAAGTTATGGAGAATATATCAGTTCTAAAAGAGAATTTTATAGTGTTTGGGATAGATACAATAAAGGTGGATTTGCTTTAGTTGTTAATCCTAAAAAACAACTCAAAGATTACAAACTCAATTTACCCAAACCTTTGAATTTTGAAATTGAACCTTTTGGATTTTAATATCAAAATATTAAAATCCTTAATTAAAAGCCTAAACCCTAGTTTGTCCTATAAGATTATTAAGTCTATCCATTATATTATTTACAAAAGAATTTATACTTTCATTACTTGCTTTCCAACCATTAGCTTTTGCTTGATGAAATTCTCTATCAAAAGAGATTCCACTGCCTACGTATATATTTTGCCATTTAACTCCTTTTTCCATTGCATAAATACCTGCATCAAGCCAACCCTCTTGTGCATAACCTTTTAATAAACTTGCAAAATCAACTTTTCCTGTCATAATGTCATCTAAGGAAACGCTAAAAGAAGGATTTGCTTTCATTTCTAGCTCAAGTTTTGCTTCACGAACTTTTGCTTCAGGACTAAAAACAACTTGATTTGGAGATGGAAAAGGCGGATAGGATTTTAAAAAACTCATAAACAAAGCTTCTTTAGAATAGCTTCCATCTTCATTTTTTGGATAAACTGACATATCAGGATTAAAGTCACCTTTAATTGAAGGATCTTGCTCCATACTTTGTGGAGAAAAGTCAAGTTTCATAAGGTTCATATCCAAACCCATAGTAGAATATTTAATCGCTTGTGCTTCGTGAAATTGTTCCGCATTAAATATATTTTTTACAATTTTTT
>NZ_JACHTR010000044.1:0-4419 GCF_020135975.1 Campylobacter sp. W0014
GCTTTGTTGTATTTTTCTTTTGAGTATTTTATTTTGGTTTTGGGGTTCTTTAGTAGCTTTTAATGACATATATATTTTTAGTAGTTCATTTTTAAGATTTAGTATTATTTTGATAATTTGGCTTATTGTTTTTTTGTTTTTTTTATTAAAGCCTATTATAAATTTTATATCTTCTTTAAAAAGCGAAAAAAGATTAAAATTTAAAGTCCTAAAAAAAGAAGCTGATGAGTTCATTTACAAATCTAAAAGAAACTTCTTTTTATCTCTTAAAGATGCCAAAGAAACATGGAAGAATGATTTAAAAACAAAAAATTTACCCTTAATTATCATCATAGGAAATGAAGGAGCTGGAAAAAGCACTTTTATTAATTATTCTGACATCGAATACCCACTTAGTGATAGTTTAGAGTCTTATAAAAAATTCCATAAGTCTACTAGAAATTTTGCACTTTATGTATCAAAAAAAGGTGCTTTATTAGATACAGAAGGAAATTATTTTTCACAAGAAGAATTTTTTAAGCCTACAAATAGCGATGAAATACCTGAAGATGATATAGATAAAAATAGAGATTTTTTAATTAAAAAAAATATATGGAAAAAATTCCTTACTTTTCTCAATAAAAATTTTTTTCATAGCAAACTAAATGGAATTATTTTAGTTGTTGACACTATAATTTTCTTAAATAATCCTAAGGAGTATTCCAAAAATCTTATTAGATATCTAACAAAAAGAGTCAATGAATGTGAAAAAATTTTAAATTTAAAACTGCCTATTTATATAGTTTTTTCAAAACTCGATTTGATCGAAGGCATGAAAGAGTATTTTGATATTTTTGATAAAAAAATTTCAAATAAAATTTTAGGATTATCTTTTGGACAAATCTTAAATGAAGAATATTTAAATAATGAATTTAAGGAATTAAGTGATTCATTATTATGTTCTTTAATGAGCAAAAATTCCTACATTCATAATATAGAAAATAAAAATAAAAGTTACTTATTTTTAAAGCAACTTGACAATCTATTTGCATTAGTAAAGACATTTATTTTAGATATACAAGAAGAAAATAAACTTAAAAATGATTCTTATCTTAGAGGAGTTTATTTTGTTAGTGCTTATCAAGAAAATATTCCTAGAAATTTCTTACTCGATGCCATATGTGAGAAATATAACTGCAAAAAAGTATTATCGAAATCCAATATTATACATAATAAACAAAGCTATTTTGTTAAATCACTGCTCGAAGATTTAATTTTTACAGATTATTCTTTAAGCACTATGAAATCTTATTCTAAAAAATTATCTTTTTTAATTATAATTTTAATCATAAGCTTTGGAACATATGCTATATCTTCTTATTTTATAAGTAAAAACAATAAAGAATTCGAAAAAAGCCAAAACACCTTAAGATCTTTACAATTGCTTCTTAAAGATCAAGATTATCAAAATTTAAATATTAAACAAAAAGCTGACTTCTTAATTGAATTGAGAAATATTTTAAATACTTATCCTGAACTTTGGCAAGATAATAATATATTTCAATATTTAAATCTAAATCTCTCATACAAAGGATTTAAAGAAGCTAAACAACTTTATTATAAACTAAATGAAGATGTGTTAAAAAATACTTTATTAAAAGAAATGGAATATACTTTACTTACCGATACAAATAAAGAAAATTTAATCAAAACCTTATATATGTATAGATCTTTGTTTGAACAAAAATATTTTAATAAAGAAATACTAAAAATTTGGATTAACGAGAATTGGAATACTTTAAGTAAGTATTCAATCTCTAAAGATGACTTTCTAGAAGGGGTGGATGAACTTAAACAATTTAATCTTAAATCTTTTACAGAAGATGAAAACAGTATACATACAGGAAAAAGAAAACTTGAGAGTATAAGTAGAACTCAAAGAATTTACATTCTTCTTAATTTTTTAAATAGCGATAAACCTAAAGAAAAATATCTTATAAAAGAGGATTTAGGTTTTGCTGCAAATAGTGTATTTTCAAATAATTCTCAAATAACTTCTATAGATAAAATATATACAAAAGTTGGTATGATGGACTTTTTAAATGATTTAAATCAACAAGTTGACACCGCAATCAATATTGAATCTTGGATGTTAGATAACAATTTTAAAGAAAATAAAAACACTTTGACTATGGGTATTTTAAAATTATACTTAAGTGAATACCAAAATGCTTGGCAAAATCTACTCGCTTCATTGCAACCTGTTAGGTATAATACCAAAGAGGCAATGCTTAACGAGCTTGATATTTTATCAAAAAAAGAAAACCCTTTATATTCTTTGTTAAAAATTGTTAGTTCTAATACAAATTTAAATGATGCAGTTTTACTAACTCAAGCCTACAATTTAGGATTAAATGCTGGGGAAATTAGATCAAATTTTATTGGGGTAAGCAATGCTTTCACACAATATCATAAGCTAGTAAACAAAAATACACTTTTGAGTGTTGGTAATATAGAAGTGGGCAAAGGCACTGATGATGAAAAAATATTAGATATTCTTAATACAAATATTACAAATATATCCAATAAAATTATAGATTTTAGTTCTAATAGTAACCAAAGCGCTGAAGAAAAAATTTCATATGCTCTTGGAGGCAATAAAGATGCCAATGATCCTTTTGCTGTATTTCAAATGAACATAAAAAAATTACCTAATGATTTAGAGAGATATTATAGTCAGCTTTCTAATTATTCGTGGAATTTTATAGAAAATCATGGTATTTCTTTATTTAATACCGCTTGGATTAATGAAGTGTATAATCCATTTGTTAATGATATTGCACCATATTATCCTTTTAATGATGAGAGTGTAGCAGATCTTAGTATGGATAGCTTTAAAACATTTTTTGGCAGAAATGGAGTATTAAATAGTTTTTATAAAAAATACTTGAATAATGTTTTAGTAAAAAGAAAAAATAGCTATTCTATTAATTCTCAATTTGCTTCAAAATTAAATTTCTCTAAAGAATTTTTAGATTTTATCACCAATGCAGGCAATCTCTCAAGCCTCATACTGAATGCTAATGATAATATAAGAGTTAATTTTACCATTCAAAGCCTTGATTTAAGTGCAGATTTTTCCTTTGTAAAGCTTGGCTATAACAATAAAAATATTCAATACGATCATACTCTTGATCAAACCCTACAAATTGTAGCAGAAGAATTCAATAATGGAACAAGTTTAAATTTTACAGCCTACAACTACTCCAATCCTAATTTAAATTATACAAAATCATATAAGGGAGAATGGGCATGGTATAAGTTTATAAAAGATAATAAAAACAATTCTACATACAGCATTATGTTTAATAATAATAAAAACTTATATTTTGACTTTGAAATTATTAACGGTGCTAGTGATTTAAATAATATAGTTTATATTTTAAATAATCTTAAAATAGTAGAAAATATCACAGGGGTAAATAAACAATGATAGAAAAAGAAGAATTAGGAATTACTATTGAGAATTATGACGAATGCATTAGTGGTTCTAAAGCATTTGTATTTGATACAAAGGGTGGAACTATAGGAAGTGGTGATGATTGCACTTTTCGTATTCAAGATAAACTAGAGCAAATCAAAAATACCCATGCCATAGTATCTTATGAAGAAGGATCTTTTACAATTGCAGCTTTTGAAGATTCTGATATTTATTATAACAAGTCCTTTTCTAGAATGCCAAGTGGCTATGAAATAATAATCAGTATAGGCGATACTTTTAAAATCGGTAATTTAGAATTTAGATTTGTGGATGCAAAAAGCATTGAAGAAAGTATCAAAGAAAATAAAAAATACTTAGAAGACATTGAAAAACGCAATCATTTTGATGAAATTGAAATTGAACCTAGGGGAAAAACAAGTATAAATTTTGACAAAAACGAAGAGTTGAAAGAGATTTTAAAAAATAATAATTATAAGTTTATCGAGGAAGAAAAGGCAGATGATAGCTTTTTAAAAGAAATCATTCAAAAAAATCCAAATTCATTAGAGTATGAAAATATTCTAAAAAGTTTGGTAAAAAATTTAAAAGATATTAAAACAAAACAACAAAACTCTAAATTAAATAATGATTATTCTCCTATCAATATTAAAGATTTTGAAAGTATTATTAATAATATACCCTTAATCAAATCCACAAAATTAATCAATATATTAGCCCTTAGCTTAATTGCAAAAGAATTATATACTCCAATATTTGAAGAAATGGAAGAAAATATGTTTATTAAATATATTGAAGCTGCCATACAAAATAATATTAAAGAAGATAAGATTCTTTTTGAAAATCTTACCATCAAAGCATTGGAAAAGTATATTAAAGATTTTGAGTGATTCTTTACTCTTTTACACCATGCTCTTTAGCATAAGCTAGTATTTTAGCTC
>NZ_JACHTR010000045.1:0-4183 GCF_020135975.1 Campylobacter sp. W0014
GTAATGAATTCAAATGCAAATCATAAAGGATAAAATAATATATGAAAACAAGCCAAATATATGAAACTTTATAAATATGCTAGAATGTGCTGGACTAGGTATTCTATAAATTTAAATGAGAACATGCTTAAGGAATTTCTAAAATATAAAAACAATAGGATGAAATAATGGATGAAGAACTTTTTTGGGAAAACATTGTTCCAGTAGGACATATTAATGAAGAAACTTTAAAGAGCCAAATTTATATTAATAATATAAATTTTAGCACTTTACAATATGATGAAACAGTGTTACCTACAGAATTAGAGTGTTGTTATAATGAATTTAAATACTATCAAAAAAGCAATAATGAAATAGCAACACTAGGTTGGGCTATTAGCTATCAACTTCAAGTATTGTGGCAAAATAGCCCTAAGATAGATACAATACAAAATTATCATCTCCTCGTAAAACAAAATAAGCCTAATAATCCCCAAGCAGAACAAAGACTAAAAGAAATACAAAATTTCTTACAAAGTAAAGGTATAGAACCTCTTATTTTACATTATACCCCTTATCCAAACAACACACAAACCCAAGAGATGAAAAGACTAAGGCAAAATTCAGAGCGTTTTTCGCGCCATGTAGATAATAAAACAAATGAAGTAAGAGAAAAAAGGCGTTCTATTAAATTTTACACTATGCTAGATTGGGATAAGTTTTATTCTCATTTTCCTATAATAAAAAGACTAAGTAAAAAATTTCATACAAAAGAAGACATATACACTCAAAATTTTACAAAGCAAATAGAAATAATCTTACAAAAAACTCATAATATTTTGATATTAAAAAATTTGCCTCGAGGAGAATATAAATTTGATTTTGCGATCGATATAAAAGAAAATCGAAGCGATAAAAATGAAGAATCTTATATCATCATTAAAGAAAATGATGAAATTTCAAAAGATTATAAACGCATTTTAGACTGTAAGCCCTATGAGCTTGATACTTTAAATTGTCAATATATAGGTGTGGGTGATGATGAGTTTTTCAGACAAATTTGGCAAAATTTAGGTATAAATATTGCAGAGAAATTTAAGGTAGATTTTTCTTATGCTAGACTTGATAAATTTATTTTTGCGACATCGCCATTTGGACTTACTTATAATACATATGAGACTTTAGAGCAAACTTATGATGAACTCATGCAAGATCTATCTCTTTATGCTTGTAGTGGTAAATTTTCTTTTAATTTTGTTCCTTCAAAATTAAGCATTAAAAAAGAAATTCAAGGAGATAGAGAAAAAGTGCTATACCGCGTTGATGAAATGCTTGTTTATGTTTATGATAGCTTTGATTTTTTAGATCAAGGACATGAATTTGATGATAAGGGAAATTTTATCAAGCTAGGACAACCTGTTGGAGCTTGGGATTTTAATACGAAAACTTTTAGCATAGAAGGTTCTTTATATCAAATGGCAACTTATAGAGAATGGCTTGAATGGAAAATAGATGGATATAAAATTGATTGTTCAATAAGCCCTCAAAGAATTCTGCAATCTCCAAAAACCAAACAATACTATCTTTACAATCAAGATTATCAAGACTATCAAAAATTCACTCCTTATGGTTTGGACTTTAAACTTTATAGTAAAGATTTTATCACTAAACTTGATTTTAAAGATGAAGCTTATAATGTGCTTTATAATACAGGAGTTTAAATGGGAGAAGATATTATACTTTCTATTTTTTGGGGTTTATTTGGATTTATTCTTGCTTTTACTAATATAAAATTTTATCTTACAACTTTAAGTGTTCTTGTTGTCTTTTCTATTTTAAATTATTGGATTAAGATTAACATAAAAGAATTTGTAAAATCTTATTTTTTAATATCTTTTATTATCTTTTTTATGGCTATTGTTATCATATTTTATCTTAGCTATGATCTTGAATTTTATAAATCGCTTGTATTACTTGATCCTCCAGAAATTGAAAAATTATCACCGCAAGAATATAGAGTGCGTAATTATTTTAAATTTTTAACCTTTGCAACTATGTTTTTTTTAGTAATCACATTTATCATATTTCCTTGTTTATTACAAGCTTATTTATTTAAATGTTATAGCACAGGAGAAAAACACAAAAAATTAAGTTGGTTTATAGGGTTTGTGTGTAATGTTCCTATATTAATTGCGAGTGTATATGTGATATATGAAAATCTTTAAAGACTATCAAAAATTCACTCCTTATGGTTTGGATTTTAGACTTTATAGTAAGGATTTTATCACTAAGCTTGATTTTAAAGATAAAGCTTATAATGTGCTTTATGATACAGGAGTTTAAATGGGAGAAGATATTACATTTTCTATTTTTTTAGGTTTGGTAGGATTTATTTTTGCTTTTATTGATATAAAATTTTATCTTACAACTTTAAGTGTTCTTGTTGTCTTTTCTATTTTAAATTATTGGATTAAGATTAACATAAAAGAATTTGTAAAATCTTATTTTTTAATATCTTTTATTATCTTTTTTATGGCTATTGTTATTGTATTTTATCTTACTTATGATCTTGAAACTTCTAGAGGGCTTGTATTGCTTGGTCCTCCAGAAGTTGAAAAATTATCACCACAAGAATATAAAGCACATAATTATTTTGATTTTTTAGGTGGTATAACTTTTATTTTTTTAGTAATCACATTTTTTATACTTCCTTGTTTATTACAAGCTTATTTATTTAAATGTTATAGCACAGGAGAAAAACACAAAAAATTAAGTTGGTTTATAGGGTTTGTGTGTAATATCTTTTTATTAATTGTGAGTTTTTATAAGTTATATGAAAATCTTTAAAGACTATCAAAAATTCACTCCTTATGGTTTGGATTTTAGACTTTATAGTAAGGATTTTATCACTAAGCTTGATTTTAAAGATAAAGCTTATAATGTGCTTTATGATACAGGAGTTTAAATGGGAGAAGATATTACACTTTCTATTTTTTGGGGTTTGGTAGGATTTATTTTTAGGCTTGTTACTATTGATACAATACTTTATATTACAGCCTTAAGCGTTCTTATTGCCTTTTCTATTATAAATTATTGGATGAGAATTAACATAAAAGAATTTTTAAAATCTTATTTTTCAATATCTTTTATTATCTTTTTTACAGCTATTATTATCATATTTTATCTTAGCTATGATCTTGAAACTTATAGAGGATATGTAATGCTCGGTCCTCCAGAAGCTGAAGAATTATCACCACAAGAATATATAGTATATAAGTGTTTTAAATTTTTAATCTTTATAAATTTTATTTTTTTACAATCACATTTATTATATTTTCTTGTTTATTACAAGCTTATTTTTTTAAATGTTATAGCACAGAAGAAAAACGCAAAAAATTAAGTTGGTTTATAGGGTTTTTATGCAATATTATTATATTAATTGCAAGTGCATATTTGATGTATATATTTTAAAGACTATTAAAAATTTAATATATTTGATATAATATTCATTTATCTTAAATATTTAGAAAAAAAATGGATAGAGAATTATTTATAACAAGGCTTGCTTTTATAAACAATGACGAAATAGACACAATAGATAAAAATTCATCCATAGCATATTTAAAAGCCTTATATCAATGTGAAAATTCCATAGCTATAAATTATAATCAAGAAGAGCTTTTCACCCAAGCTACTGCTATAAACAATCTAGGCTATAATTCTACTTTCACAAAAATCTTCATCCTAGATAAAGAAAATCTAAATGATGCCTATCTTGATGCTAGAAAAAGGCTTTATAAATCTATCAATACTTTAAAAGAAAAAAGAAATGAAAAAATAAAAGATATCCAAGCCTATTTAGATAAAGAAATTTCCTTACAAGATAATCTAAATAATCAAAGCTTTAATACTAAGGAAAATGATGTTAATTTAATTTTAAACGAAGTATTTAACATAGAGCAATTTTATGATAAAAATACCAATACCATAGTATTAAAGACAAATAATATAAAAATCGTATTCTTAGATAAAGTAAATTTACAAGATTTGCAAGATAATTCTAACAATACTTCTTTCATCTCTATGTCAAATTTAATCCATATTTATGATAATCATTGTGATATTTTTGCAAAAGATAGAAGTGTTTTGGATATAAAGGACATAGAAGAAAAATATCAAATAGATTTTAAAAGTTTAGATATAA
>NZ_JACHTR010000046.1:0-3989 GCF_020135975.1 Campylobacter sp. W0014
GCTACCTACACATTTAGAAGATTATTTAGAATATAAAACAAAACTATCACTAAAAAATACAAAGAAACAAAAATAAA
The DNA here is from genome assembly GCF_020135975.1 of Campylobacter sp. W0014. Lineage (NCBI taxonomy): Bacteria > Pseudomonadati > Campylobacterota > Epsilonproteobacteria > Campylobacterales > Campylobacteraceae > Campylobacter > Campylobacter sp. W0014. The sequence goes on from NZ_JACHTR010000046.1 coordinate 78, forward strand.
TATTATTTATTTTTATTATTTATTAATAAATATTAGTATATAATGTTATACAAAATTATAAAAAGGATTTCTTTTATGATAGTATCTGTTGTAAATAAAAAAGGTGGTGTTGGAAAAACTCCTTTTGCTTTTTCAATTGCTAAAGATTTAGGATATTTTTTGCAAAGCAATGACAATTCCATTATAGAAAGAATTTATCCTGAAAAAGCAAAAATTTTACCAACCCCAAAAAAAATAGACAATTGTGTTTATGATTTTGGTGGATTTGTAGAAAAAGGAGTATTGGATATTATTAAAGAAAGCAATAAGATTATTATTCCTTGTACAAGTAATTATAATTCATTGCTAAGAACATTAGAAACTTTAAACGAAATAGGCAACGATAATAGAATTTGTATTTTGGTTACAGATTATAGAGATGAAAAGGAAAAAAACCAAATTTGCGAAACTCTTGAAAGTAATTTTACAGATTTAAATCTTTTTTTCTTTAAGTTTTCAAAAATAATTGAAAATTCTATGAGTAGCGGAGCTTCTTTCACTGAGCTTTATAACGAAAACAATCTTTCAAGATTAAGTTATACAAACTTTTTCAATGAATATCAAAGACTTTTAGATTTTATTAGAAAGGATAAATAACAATGGAAAAAAAACCATTTACAATAGCAGAAGCTTTAAACTCTGAAACAAGTTCTCAAAAAACCTATAAGAAAGCCGATAAAAAATCGGCTGGAAGAAAAACTATAGATCAAAAATTAAGAAGAGATAATTTAGTAGTTTGCAGACTAAATGAACAAGAAATGAATATTTTAAAAAAGCTAATGGAGTTAGAATTAGTTAGTGAATATGGCACTTATATAAGAAAATTGATTTTAAAAGAGGCTAGAGCTTTAAATATTAATAACTAAAAATGTTAAAATATCCTTGCAAAAAACAAAACTACAAGGATACAAATGCGTAAAACAAAAAGACAAATTGAAGATGAAAAATATTATGGTGGTCGAAATTTATTTGACTTAATAGAATTAGAATTTACACAAGGAGAAGAAAATGAGTTGCTTATATCTAAGTAAGTTCTTATTAATGTTTTTATGTTAGAATTACAGCATCATTAGCACATAGAGGGTTCTTTTTGCATAATATTTAAAATGACGACTCATTGTGCCTTCAAGATTTAGCAAATAGGACTACATATTATGGATTTGTCCAATAAAGATACAGAATTTTCTATAATTCAACCAAAAAAGACTGCTGTTCTTGTAGATCTTTCTTTTTTATTGAAAGCATTAAAACAATGGAAGCCACAGAATTAGCCAAAAGATTAAAAGGCTATGTGTGGGAAACTCTTAGAAGAAGTGAAGACTATTTATATAGAGTTTATATTTATGATTGCGAACCATTAGACAAAAATGTTCCCATGCATCCTATAGAAAAAACTAATAAATCTAAAAATTTAAGCAAAACTACAATTTATAAATTTAGAAGTGAATTATTAAAACATCTAAGAAAGCAACCGTATTTTGCTGTAAGATTAGGTGAAATTGATGAAAATTTATTTCAATGGAAATTCAAAGATTATGATAAATTTAAAAAACCTCTACACAGTTAGCAAACTAAGCAATGAAGATTTTGTTATAGATATTAAACAAAAAGGTGTAGATATGAAAATAGGACTTGATATTGCAACTTTAGCAAATAAACACCAAGTGAAAAAAATCATTTTAATTACTTCGGATAGCGATTTTGTTTCTGCTGTAAAACACGCTAGAAAAGAAGGGCTTATTGTGCAATTAGATACTATGAGATTTCCAGAAACTCGAATCAAAAAAGGTTTATTAGAACATATTGATATTCTCTCATCCGTTTTTATTAATAAAAATAAAAATGGTAATTAATTATTGTTTTTTATTTTGCTAAATAGATAACTAAAAATCAATACTGTTAAAAGAAAAAATGAATGAATTTTTCAAAAAAAACTAAATAAAGTTTTACTAGATAAAGAAATTAGCAACGAAAAAACATATTCTCGATCAAGGCAAAAAATGAATAATCTAACAAATTTTAATGATCTGTTTTCTCAAATAAGATTATCTTCCTATAATGATGATATTGTAAAGCATTATGATAACCTTAAACTTGTAGGAAAAATCACTCCAAAAATTGTAACATTAGAAATTATTCTTAGAAATAAACTTGATAATAAATTATCAGAGAAAGATAATGATTGGATAAAAAATTCTAATGATGAAAAAATTAAAAAAGCTAAAGATGAAATTGAATATAGAGAAAAAAATAGAAATTTATCTCATCATCAATATCTTTCTCGTATAAGCTTAGGAGCTATTATTTATCTCATTAAAGAAAATAAATTACAAAATTTTATAATGGATGTAAAAAATATCAATTTTAGAAATTACAATCAACACAATAGAAATTTCTTTTTTGAAAATGGTGTAAAATTACGCTTTAGAAATACGCATAAGGTTGATATTGTTCTTAGCTTATTGCAAAATCTGAGAAATAGAAGTTATCATTGGGAAAATATTTTAAAAACAACAGAAAAAAATGGAAAACATTATCCAAGATTAACAACAAAGATTAAAAACACTCATATAGGAGTAGATCCGCAAAAAATAGATTTATTCTTAAGTGATTTAATTAAAACATTTAACGAAAAATTTTTGGAATATTATTAAGATAGAAAAGGTGGGGGCTACTAGGAAGCCCTTTGAATTTCGTTTGCAATTATAGCAATAATAATATTAAAGGAAATTAAAAGGATATACAATGCCACAGAAAAGAATTTATCTTTATGTCTCATTTAAAGAGAAAGAAAAAGTAAAATCATTAGGGGCAATGTGGGATGAAAAAGAAAAAAAATGGTTTGCTCCAAAAAGCTTAGATAAGAATATTTTCTCACAATGGCTTTATCCACACCAAAAAAAAGAATTTTCATTTGATGAAAATGAAGTTTTAACTACTTTTAAATCTGCTTTAGAAAATCAAGGTTTAATCGTTGATGGCTTACCTATCATGGATGGCAAAATCCACAGAGTAAAAACCACAACAGATAGAGGTAGAGAAATGAGTGGGGCATATAGTGGATTTTTGGATGAATATCCTGCTGGTTTTATTCAAAATTTTAAAACAGGTATTAAAGAAAATTGGAAAATGCCTTTAGAGAATATAAGACAAAATATTGTAAGTTATCAAGTACCTAGTCCAAAAAACTTCAATAATTCTATAAGCAATAATACTAAACAAGATATTTTAGAACTTCAGAAAAAAACAGCATTAAAAATTGAAGAAGAATACAATCAAGCTAATTGGGCTCATTCAAATCATCCTTATTTAAAGAAAAAAGGTTTTGAAGAAAATTTTTATCTTAAGCAAGACAGCAGAGGTTCTTTACTCATTCCTTTAAAAGATGAAAATGGCAAGTTATGGTCTGTGCAAAGAATATTCCCAAATGGCGACAAGATTATAGGTGTCATTAAAACTAAAGAAGAAAAAGAGCAAGGTATTGAATATTCTGCAAAAAAAACCGGTTGTTTTCATATAATAGGTGCAAAAAGTTTAGAACATTGTAAAGAATTTATCATAGCAGAAGGTTTTGCCACTGCAGCAACCATACACAAAGCACTCAATAAACCTGTAATAATGGGTATAGATGCTGGAAACTTATCAAAAATCGTTGAAACCCTAAAAAACAAATTTCAAAACACTCCTATTACCTTAATAGCCGATAATGATAAAAAAAGAGAATTAAAAGGTCTTTCTAATGTCGGCGTGGAAACTGTAAAAGAAATTCAACAAAAATTTTCGGATATTAAAGTTATTATTCCAAAAATCAGCAATCAAGAAGCAGAACAAGGAATAAGTGATTTCAATGATATTTTTTTAAATAAAGGGCTT
>NZ_JACHTR010000047.1:0-3931 GCF_020135975.1 Campylobacter sp. W0014
ATTTCCATTTATCCCCATATACATAGCCTTAAGATTGTTTTGTCCTATGATATTGAGTTTTTCTAATAATCTTCTGGTTTTATTTTTATCTTCTATATATCTTCCTGTTTTATCTTTACTTGTATTGTAAATTCCATTAGCAAAATCTTGTAAAATTTGTAAAGCTTCATTGTAAGCATGAATAGGACTATCTTCATCCTTTTTAAAAGCACTAATTTGCTTTTCTTTATTTCTAAACTCTTTAAACAAAGGATGATTACAAGGAAGTTGATATATAGTGCATTTTTTAAGTTCTAAAGATTTTAATTCTTTAAAATAAAAAGTATAATCATCTATAATATATTTTTGTTCTTTTATATCCTCTAAAGCAGTTGCATTTCTTTTCTCATCAATAATCAAATAAGATAAAAGTCTTTTTAAAAGAAATTCTTTATTTTCTTCAAGCTTTTGATCTATTTCATAATGAAAGGAAAAATGAGTGTCAAAAACTCCTGTGCAAAGATCTATGCCATAAAAAATTTTCTTTAAATCAAAGCTAATGAATTTCGAATTGATTGCAAAAGGATGGGTTATAAAATGATCTCTTATAACTGCTAAAGGAGAATCATCTTTAAAGGTGTAAAGCTGATAAACAATGCTTTCATATTGTTCTTGCAGGGCTTTATAATTTGTTGGAAAGAGATAATTTAAAAAAATACCCACAAATTCTCCAGCCACAATAGAAGCAAGGTCAAGTTTATTTAGCTTAGCATAAGTATAAATAGTATATTTTTGAGTTTGTATATCTATGCTATGCATAAGAGCAATTTTAGATATATTGCTTTCTTGATTAGAGTATATAAATAATTGTTTCATATATTTATCACTCCAATAAATCTTAATTTGTTTTTCATTAAAGTATTCTTTTATCTTTGTGATAAATAGATTTAAACCGGATGTATTTTTTTGTATTATTAAATTGGATTTTATCTCTTGTGCTAAAATCATTTGGATTTTAGTATGAGTTAATTCTTTTTCTATTTGTTGCAAGCGTGCTTTTATTATTAAATTAGATTTTATGTGTATATGATATATACTATTCTTTTTTGGAGGTGTAAAAATACCAAGCTGTTCTTTAAAAAATTCTTTAAATCCTTCTTTGTTTATTTTAATACAAGCTTGAATAACATATTCTATTGTTTTTAAAAAATTAAAATCCCACAACATTTGAGCTGTAAAGCTGATAAAAGGACTAGCACTTAATAAAATTTTTAACATTGCATAAGTAAATATTTCACTTGTTTTTTGTTCTTTTGCCTTATTTAAGTATTCTTTTCCATACATCTGTTCCAAAAGCTTTGATAAATCTGATATTTGTTTCTCTATATCCATCCATGCAACAAAAGCTCGTTGTGTTTCTTCGTCTAAATTCATCAATTCTTTAATGCATTTTTGCTCATCTAAATGATACATTTGCTTTAATTTGATTATTTTTTTATCTAATGTATTTGTTACATCTAAATCTTTTGATAATTCATTAAAAAAATCATCTATAGTTATCGAACTATCATTTTCCACAAAAGAATAATCTTTTTTGTCAAGTATTTTTAATAATTGCGATACAACTTCATATGCTGTAATATTTGTTGGCTCATTATTTACATATATTGGACATTCATCTGTCCATAAAACATAAGTTTCCTCTAAATATTTTATATATACAAAATTACTGCCTCCATATTTTTTCAAATCCAAATTGATATTTGGAAAAATAAGCTTAGCTTGATACAAGACAAATGAAATGAATAAACATTCCATTAAAGAATAGTTCCCAAATAAAGATTTATCCGATTTTTCAAAAAACTCTTTTTTCAAAAAAGTTAAATATTGATGAGCTATCTTCTTTTCTTTTTCTATGATGGATTCTTTGGCTTCGTTTTGTTTAAAGAATTTTTTGATATAAAAATAAGGAAGCCATTTTTTATCATTTATTTTTTTATTGTAGTCAATATAAGCTAAAATGTTTCTTCGTTCGCAATATCGTAAATTTTCCGTCTTTTTTACTATTTCTATCATTGGCTCATTTTCTGATATTGCTAATTTTTCTTTAGCTGTTTTTGCGAATTCTGGTAGCTTCTGCGGTGTAGCAACAAAATTTGTTAAATATTTATAAATCTCTTGCATATCTTCATAAGCTTTTTTACTATTCTCATAAGCTTCTTTGGATATTTTCACAAAAGGGCTTAATTGTAAAATATAAGGTTCATTTTCATCTTGTGGCATTTCTATGCTATATTCGCTATAATCTCTTGTGCTGTCATAAGTTTTTTTTGAAGTATCAATATTTTTTTTAATTGTTCTGTATTTATCTTGTATATTATAGTTGGCGATTTCTTGAGTTAAACTTTCACTAAGTCCTGCATTATATTTATTGGGGATATTTGAAATAATCAAATAATTTTTACTCATTTTAGTTGTATTTAAATCTATTTGTGCATTTTGATTTTTTTGTGCGAAAAATTCAGCTAGTTTACTTGAGTTAAAATTTGGACTTTCTATATAGGAAAAATAAATAAATTGTTTAATATCTTCTTGCAAATTCTTTAAAATAGCATTGTTTTTTAAATACAAATTAGATAATTTTTGCGTTGAAATGAAAGCGGGTAAATTGCTCGATTTTGAATCATTGAGTGTATTTTTATACCCCTTGTCTTTTTGTTCTGGGTTTAAAAAGATTTCACTAAAAATATTTTCAATGCTTTTTATTTCTTCGCTTAAAGTGATTTTATAAGCCAAATTCGAAGCGATATTGCTTTCATCACTTCCAAGATATAATCCAAAACCACTTAAATCAATAATTTCTTTTTTATTAATAATTAAAACACAAGATAACAAGCGAGAATTAATATAATGAATAAACATAGCACATCTAGTGGCTAAAAATGCGGCTAAAGGCGTTAAAAGTGTGCCATAATCTCTTTGAGCAAATTCATAATACTCGCTTGCAGAACCCATTAAAGAAAATAAACCAGCAGCCAAAATAGCTAATCCTGCCCCACCTGTAAGAACAGCTACCACCGTGGCTATTGCAACACCCGCTATAGCACTTAGTATGATTTTAATTTTTTCATATTCTTTTTCTTCGGCAAGTTTTTTAATGTGTTCTAACAACTCATCGATAAATTTTTCATAAGTATTTTTTAAAGTGGGACTTATGCTATTTTTGAAAAAATCCGATTCTATGACATTTCCAATCTTTTCTAAAACTTTTTTCTTAAAATCATCAAATTTCTCACTGCTTATATCATCAGGATCAGTGTTTTGGATTAACTCGTCTAAGGTTGTTATATCTTCAGAATCTTTAGCTAGTTCTTTTAAAGTATTGATAAATTCGATACAAAGATTATTTTTATCTGTATGATAAAAAAGATTAAAATCTTTACCTTGTTTCTTGTCTTGAATTTCTTCTAAGTCTTCTAAATAAACTTTAGTGCAAATTTCACTGCTTGATAAATCTTTTAAATTTACATTTTGTCCAGCATCAAGCTCATTAAGGGTATGGATATTTACTTCTATATTATTGTGATTATCACAAGTTTGTTTTAAAATTTCTAGTATTTCCATAGCCAATATTTGATTTTTAAATAGGATTTTTCTTTGATGAAAATCAATATTTTTTAATATAGCGTGTAAAATAGAAAAATTAGGATAAATAAAATCAATCTGTTTAACTTCTTTATTGTTGATTGTTAAATTTTTAATAGTTTGAATTAACTCTGTTTTAGAACTTATAAACATAAAAGATTCCTTATATAAAGCATTATTATATCATTTTTTATTTGCTAATATTTTTTGTCTTTATTAATCTCTCCTATCCACCTAAGCACATTACCCTTATCATCAATCTCTACTTCTAAATCTTTGTATTTGTTGTAAAATTTAGGAGCTAAGA
>NZ_JACHTR010000048.1:0-3614 GCF_020135975.1 Campylobacter sp. W0014
AAAATATGAAAATAAAGAATTTTACTTTAATTACATCAAATCATAACTTAGAAATTGAATTAAAAAATCTCACCAAAAATGCCAATAAAATTATTTTTATATGCGGTGATTTTGATGGATATAAAGAAGCTAAGAATTCTCTATATCAAACATTGCATACTATTGAAGATGATTTTAAAATCGACAATACAAAAACTTTTAAAATCATACATCTAAATCAAATTGATAAAGACGAAATCACAAAAGAACAAAAATTTAGCTCTGATAAAAATTTATCTAGCATTAAAAAAATTATCTTTAATAATTTAAAACTTTTAAATAATGCAATTAATCAAAATGAAAATAAAACGCTCAATAAAATTATTGATGAAAGTGATGAAAAAAGTATTGAAAATTTTTTAAAAGAAATTCAAAAAGAATTAAATATATTACTAAAAAATATCAAAGAATCTAACTATTTTGAGCAAGAGATTAAGCCAAAGATACAACTTACCCTAGATACACTTTTTAATACACTTTTAAAAAATATTTCTCAATCTAATGATGATGAATATAAGCAAATTATTAGAGCTATAGCAAAATTTTTTATCAATATATATGATTCTATAACCGACTTTAAAAAGCCCATTTCTTTAATCAAAAAAAATCCTTATGTTTTTGCTGTAAATACTTTATTTGAATTTTACAATTCTTTCTCTGGGTATAAAGATAATAAGGAAAAAAAATATTATTATGATTTTGCTTATCCACTTTTAGAACTCATTACTAGCAAACTTTATCCTATTATTGCTTTATGCAATGAAGAGATTTTATCTGATGTGTTAATTATAGATGATAAAGTATTATTAGATTTTTCGTCCTATATTAACGCCCCTTCAATCAGTCTTTATAAAAATAGTTTTTATAAAATTATTTTAGACGAAGAATTTCAAGGTATTTTTGATCATTTTTTAGAAAATAATCCAAAATTTGAAAATGAAAAATTAAATAATACACTTTTAATAAATTCTAGTTTAAATAATTCTGATACAACATTAAAAAAAGCAATAAATTTAAATATTTTTAAACTTAATCATTTTTTTTATGCAGAATACCCTGATTTAAATTCTTCCATGCTAGTGGAAATGATATTAGATAAAAAAAATGCTGATCAAATCAATACAACGAAAATGGGTAAAAATTATTTGTTCATTACCAATCCACCACAACTTAATAATGCAGGGCTTTGTGAAGACTTGTATCAAAAAAAATTAGGAGCAAAGATAAAAAATCGTCCTAAAGCCCTTACAAAAAATGAAAAACTTGGATTAAAAGAAGAATTTCCTAGTAAAAGAGATTATGGTTCTTATTTTATAGAAAGAGATATTAAAAATGAAGATGATTTTATATTGCAACTTTGTCCTTTTGTAAAACTTGATGGACAGACTTATCAAAAATATAAAAGATATTTTAATTTTTATAATCAGACATATTCTTGGATAAATCTTTATCTATTAGAGAATATAAATGAACGATTAGAATATGAAGAAGTTAGACAAGATTTTGCTTATATTGATGGCTTTTTTAAATTACCCAAAGAACTTGAAGAAATTAGCGAAAAAGAAAAAGAAAAAGTAGAAGAATATGTTGAGCTTTTTAATAATTATTTAGATAATATCAATTCTTATTATGATCAAATGCAATTTTTTCTTGAGTTAGAGCCATCAATATCTAAAACATATGAAAATGTAGATTTTAAGAAATACTCACCTTTAACGGTTGTTTTATTGACTTTGACTTTGTATGTTTTACAAAAAGACTTAGCTTTTACGCAAGAATATTCTCTTGGTGTTAAAAATATTGTAATTCCAAATTTAGATTATGGTGATAAAGAAATTTCACTTAATTATCAAAAGATTAAAATACCAAATTATTTTAAGGAGTATATCTTATTTATCCCTGATGATATTTATTTTTATGATAATGATAAAAAAATTTACATCTTTTTATCCAAAGAATTAAATAAAAACAAAAAAGAAGGTGAAGTCATCTATTTAGATGAACTAGCTAAGACCATTTTTGAAAATGATCTTGAAGAAAATGATCAAACTTATATAAATTTTTTAAATACCTTAAATGAAAGCTTTAATGAGGAGATTGAATTTGAAGAAAATATACAAACAGATAACACTCTTCCTTCAAAAAAAGATTTAGATAAAAGCATTCAAGAAATTATGCTTGATAATGAACTTGCAAAATTATCCATAGATATTACTTTTTTTAACATCATTAAGCAACTTTTTCCTTTTACAGAATTTCTTATGAGTCAGCCTGATTTTTTTAAAAAAATGATTTTATTTTTTATAGATTCAAGCTTTGATAAAAAGCATTATGGCAATAAATTATTTTCTAGTTTTAAAGCACATTTTTTTAAAGAACTAGGGATATTTTATGCACTTAATCCTAAGGGGCGTTTTATGAAAGTTAATTTAAAAAGTAAAAAATCACTCAATAAAGCTTTTTTATACCAAATAGGAACAAATTATTATTATTTTAATCAATTAGAATATGCTAACAAATTAAAAAAGTCAAAGAGTTTTTCAAGATTAGATAAAGTCAAGCAAATTTATTTGGTATCAAAAGTAAGAAAACGATTGGCTATTGATTTTTCTATTAAAATTGGTAAGAATTTGGGGGTAGATATATTAAAAGATTTAACAGGATCTTTTATAGATACACTTTTACCTACAAATTACGAAAGATTGAAAATTTTATATGAAAAACTAATGTATGAAAAATTGACTTACAATTATGATTTTCCCTTAGCTGTAAAAAAAGAAGAATACTTAACCTATCCTTTATTAATAAATTCTAGATTTATGAGTTTTGATTTATCTGAGTTTATTTTTGGTTCTTTATTGTGCACAGGTGGGCTTAATTATTATCCTAGTATTGCTTGTGCTACAACTTCAAGTGAAGCTAGAGAATTTGCCTTAAAAAGACTTTTATCTTATATTATTTTAGATGAGAAAAGAAGTGCTTTTATGGAAGATAAAATTAATGAGGGCAAATACATCTTAAATGATAAGGAATTTTTTGAAAAAAACAATATAGAACTTAGAAATTGTAATATATATAAGCTAGAGCATTTTCAAAGAAAAGAAGAGTATAAAACACAAAATCCTATGATAAAACAACACCCTATACTAGCTTATAATGATGCTATACAAATTTTATATGAATATGCAAATGGGATTTATAATACTACACAGGATGAAAAAGGTAAGTTCATAGAAGATAGGCAAAAGGCAAGAAGATTGATGGAGAATTTAGAAGCCATAGGGCAACATAATTTGGAAGTGATGTATAAGGGGATAAATAATAAAGATGTTGATAATGAAAGAAATAGAAGAAAAGATAAAGAAGATTTTGATGATATTAGTAAAATACAAGATTATTCTAATAAGTTTATAGGCAGACTAGCCACTACTATAATCATGGAAGATGGTTTATATATAGGATGAAAGGATAAAAAATGAGTGAAACTTATGAGATTTATACTTCTAATGGACTTATATTAGAAGTTGATAAAAATACAAATCAAATTATATTTGATAAAAGAAAAGATGGGCGTG
>NZ_JACHTR010000049.1:0-3474 GCF_020135975.1 Campylobacter sp. W0014
AAATAAGATAAAAACATAAAGATTAAAAACTCTAAGAAGATTAAATTAAGAAGTTGAATAATTAACAAGTCCGCAATGAGCTACTTTCCCCCTGCCAGTAAGGCGTAGTATCATCACCCACGATGTGCTTAGCTTCTTGGTTCGGGATGGAGCAAGGCGTTTCCACATCTGTATAATCACGGACATTGTTATTTAAATATTCTTTGATGAATACTTAAAAAACAATGTTAAAAGCAAGTTAAAAACCTTTACTTTCTTTTTAAGGTAAAAACCTTAACAAGGAAGTGATGCTTATTAAAAAGATAAGCCAAACGCTCTATTAGTACTGGTCAGCTAAAAGACTTTCATCCATTACACACCCAGCCTATCAAACTAGTAGTCTTCTAGAGAGCTTAGAGAAGATTCATCTTAGAGTTGGCTTCACGCTTAGATGCTTTCAGCGTTTATCCTTTCCAAACTTAGCTACGCTGCGATGCTCTTGGCAGAACAACAGCTACACCAGTGGTTTGTTCAACCCGGTCCTCTCGTACTAGGGTCAAATCTCTTCAATCTTCTTACGCCCACGGCAGATAGGGACCGAACTGTCTCACGACGTTCTGAACCCAGCTCGCGTACCGCTTTAAATGGCGAACAGCCATACCCTTGGGACCTGCTCCAGCCCCAGGATGCGATGAGCCGACATCGAGGTGCCAAACCTCCCCGTCGATGTGAGCTCTTGGGGGAGATCAGCCTGTTATCCCCGGGGTACCTTTTATCCTTTGAGCGATGGCCCTTCCACACAGAACCACCGGATCACTAAGACCGACTTTCGTCTCTGCTTGACTTGTATGTCTTGCAGTTAAGCTGGCTTATACCTTTATACTCTACAAACGATTTCCAACCGTTTTGAGCCAACCTTTGTAAGCCTCCGTTATTATTTGGGAGGCGACCGCCCCAGTCAAACTACCCACCAGACATTGTCCCACTTGAGGATAACTCAAGCTGGTTAGCTACCCAAATAAGAAAGAGTGGTATCTCAACAATGGCTCATATACAACTGGCGTCATATACTCAAAGCCTCCCACCTATCCTGCACATTCTTATCCAAATAGCAGTGTCAAGCTGTAGTAAAGGTCCACGGGGTCTTTCCGTCTTGCCGCGGGTAGGAGGAATTTTCACCTCCACTACAATTTCACTGGATCCCTCTTTGAGACAGCTCCCATCTCGTTACGCCATTCATGCAGGTCGGTATTTAACCGACAAGGAATTTCGCTACCTTAGGACCGTTATAGTTACGGCCGCCGTTTACTCGGGCTTCGATCAAGAGCTTCGCTAATGCTAACCCCATCAATTAACCTTCGAGCACCGGGCAGGCGTCACACCCTATACATCCTCTTACGAGTTAGCAGAGTGCTGTGTTTTTGGTAAACAGTCGGGAGGGACTCTTTGTTGTAAGTTTCTTCGCTTTCGGAGTAAATCCTAGTACGAAGCGAACCACACCTTATACCGAAGATACGGTGCTATTTTGCAGAGTTCCTTAAAGAGAGTTCTTCCACGCGCCTTAGAATACTCATCCCACCCACCTGTGTCGGTTTACGGTACGGGCAACATTAGCTAAACTTAGAAACTTTTCTTGGCTCGACGGCATCAGCAATTCTTCTATCCATCCGAAGACTTCAAAAAGCCTGTCAGTTCTCGAAGTATTCTTATACGGATTTGCCTGTATAAGCTCCTACAACCTTCGACTAGCACTTCCATCCGCTAGCTTGCTTAGCCCTAAGCGTCCTTCCATCGCACACTAATGTTGGTATTGGAATATTAACCAATTTGCCATCACCTACCCCTTTCGGACTCGGCTTAGGACCCGACTAACCCTACGATGACGAGCATCGCGTAGGAAACCTTGGGTTTACGGCGTTAATGATTCTCACATTAATTATCGCTACTCATGCCTGCATGCTCACTTCTATTCGCTCCAGCACTCCTTACCGGTATACCTTCGACGCAAATAGAACGCTCTCCTACCACTTGACAAAGTCAAGTCTACAGCTTCGGTACTTACTTTAGCCCCGTTATATTTTCCGCGCAAAATCACTAGACCAGTGAGCTATTACGCTTTCTTTAAAGGATGGCTGCTTCTAAGCCAACCTCCTGGTTGTTTAAGTAACTTCACATCGTTTTCCACTTAAGTAAGATTTAGGGACCTTAGCTGGTAGTCTGGGTTGTTTCCCTCTTGACGACGGATTTTATCACTCGCCGCCTGACTGCTGTGATTACATATAAGGTATTCGGAGTTTGATAGGGTTTGGTACATTGGTGTATGCCCTAGCCCATTCAGTGCTCTACCCCCTTATACTACGACACAACGCTATACCTAAATATATTTCGGAGAGAACCAGCTATCACGAAGTTTGATTGGCCTTTCACCCCTATCCACAAGTCATCCCGGGGCTTTTCAACGCCTATGGGTTCAGTCCTCCACTAGTTCTTACACTAGCTTCAACTTGCTCATGGATAGATCACTTCGTTTCGGGTCTGCAGCATCTGACTAAGCGCCCTATTCAGACTCGCTTTCGCTACGGCTTCGCGTGTGCTTAACCTTGCCAGACACCACAACTCGCAGGCTCATTATGCAAAAGGCAGTCCATCACCCTGGTTTGCACCATAGGGCTCTGAATGATTGTAAGCAAATGGTTTCAGGTTCTATTTCACTCTGATCACCTCAGTTCTTTTCACCTTTCCCTCACGGTACTTGTGCACTATCGATCTGGTATTAGTATTTAGGGTTGGATCGTGGTCGACCCAGCTTCAGACAAAATTCCACGTGTTTCGCCCTACTCAGGATACTGCTAGCTAAAGTTCAGTTTTCGCATACGGGACTATCACCCTCTATGGCTACACTTTCCAGAGTGTTCTGCTAACTTCACTTATTGCACATTGCAGTCCTACAACCCCCAATGCAAGCATTGGGTTTGCCCTCTTACGCTTTCGCTCGCCGCTACTGACGCAATCTCTATTGATTTCTTTTCCTGAGGGTACTAAGATGTTTCAATTCCCCTCGTTCGCTCCTATATTAGGTAATGTATATCTCTATACATTGGGTTGCCCCATTCGGAAATCTACGGATCAAAGCTTCTTGACAGCTCCCCGTAGCTTATCGCAGTCTAGTACGTCCTTCATCGCCTTTACCAGTCAAGGCATCCACCATTCGCTCTTAGTAGCTTACCTTTTTTACCTTTTAGTTGATTCTAAAACGCATCACTTCCTTGTTAAAGTTTTTACAATAAGACTTCTTTATATATCTGTCTTAAGACGGAAAGCATTTAAACACTTATATTAAGCAAAGAATATAAGCTGTGAAGTTTAAAACTTATTCTTTAAAATCTTTATTTAGTTTTTAAAGAAAAAGACAGTGAAGTTTTATTCTTTAACAAGTTCAGTAAAATTGTTTTTAAAACTTGCTTGTGACTTTTAACATTGGTAAGTAAAAGAACA
>NZ_JACHTR010000050.1:0-3136 GCF_020135975.1 Campylobacter sp. W0014
CTAAATGAGGCTTAAGGATGGTAGTGATGTATTCATATGTAAATTTAAAATGCTTATCAAGATCTCTATTTTTAGAATCATTCTTAAATATCTGAATATTTTCTTGAGTTAAATTTCTTGCTTCATATTCTTCTATATGCTTGTAAATTATTTTTTTATTAAATGTGACAATATTGAGACACTGAAATATTTCTAAAATATTCTCAAAAGATATTCCATTATATAATTTAAAGATTTCCGACTCCCACCATCTCCTTTTTGTAAGTCCCAATAATTCTCTTCCATTTGAAGTGTTGGTTGTATATCGTAAATAAAACCAAATTAAAAACCTATTTTGTTGCCTAACGGCTCTTAGAAGTAATTCTCCATAATAATTATAAGCCCTAGATACCAAAGCGATTCTTTCATAAGATTTTGAAATTTTATTGTCAATTTTATTTTCATATGATTGCAGTGTTAGGGAAAATAATTTATAGGCATTATCTTGTGTTTTTAAATCAAGACTAAGTATTGTTAGTTTTTCTAGTTTTTCAATTGCTTGTGTTGTAGTAATTGCATTAGTTCGCAGTTTTTCTAAAATGTCTTTTTCTTCATTAGATATTTGCCAATTATCCCCAAAAATATTTTTATATAAACAAGTGATGGTATTTAGAGAATTAACTTTTAAATCTAATCCAAAACCAACGGCTATACTTTTACCGCCATCACCATAAGGCTTTAAAAAATTACCACTCTGAAATAAAGAACTTTTTATATCTACTTCAATATTACAAATTAAAACTCCTAAAAGGATCGCATAAGTTTCATCATCTAAAGTTTCAATATTCATTATTATTCCTTTATAAACTCCATAGTCCAATCTGGATTAGTCCCTGCACCACAAGATTTAAAAATAGATAAACTTATATTACAAGATTCTATTGCATTCAAAGGATTTTTTGATCTAAAACCTTTTTGTGTTTTTTGCAAGAGCACTTTGCACATTTTTTCTACATTATTTTCATCTTTTATTTTTAAATATAAAATTGCTTGATTTGGAGAAAGTATTTTTAAGTGCAATAATTTATCATATTTGTGTATTTTGCAAGTAGAATATTTATACAAAGATTCATATTCAGCCAAGCAAATTTCATTATTGCACTCTAAAAAGCGAAAAATTTGTTGCCTACTTTTTGATAAATCTATATCTTGCGAATCTATATTTTCAGAAAAACCATATACACCACTCCATTCTTGTATGTTTTGATTTGCAAAAAGTATTTGTACTAAACATAATATCAATATGACTATTTTATTATTCATACATTCTCCTTAAGCAATATATGTTTATAATTTAAATTTTCAAAGGCAATAAGAAGTCTTGCACATTCTTTTTTATAATCATTTTCATTTAGCACTTCGGTATCATAAAGCATTGATTATTCCTTATGATATAAGCGATTTACACTAATTTCTGTTCCCTCTCCACAACCCATATAGCAATCTTTGGGCTTTTGCTCTGTGATTAAAATCCCATTTTTATTAAGCTCCAAGTTCAAGCTACATTTTTCTTCGTCATCATAATACGCAATGGCTTTATTATTATTTTTGATTTTAAGCTTCATTAAAACTTCTTCGCAGATATGCATATCATTAAATTCACTTTTATTTAGGATAGCCTCATATCTAGCTTCACAAATATTAAACTTATCACACTTTTTTATTGTAAAGCTCCCCATATAAAGATTTTCTTGTAATGTATAAGTCCCAAGCCACACATTGCCCGTGTGTGCTGTGTAATTTTGCAATTCCCCAACTCTATTTTGCAAAAGCTCTTTTACACATTCTTTAGATTTGCATTGATTTAGGGTTTGAAGCCATAATCGTTGCGATGTTAAAAGCTTATTTTGCTCATTTTTGTTTAGATTCTGTCTTAGTTCTTTATATGTCTTTGCCATATATCTATCAAGTTTTTGTAACTCCCCACTTTTATCATTACAAATCATCTTTTCTACTTTTGTAGTTGCTTTAGCACAATCAAAACTAGGTTTAGCTTCTTCTGGGGATTGTGCATTAGCACTAATGGCTAACATTAAGAAAATTCCTAAAACTATTAAAATCTTTTGCATAAGAACTCCTTTAATTTGCTCTGTATTTTTTGTCGTTTCAAACATCAATTATTTCCTTTTTAAAAAGTGCATTTTAATTCTCTTTTATTACCTTCTAAAAGATAAATGCGTGTTTCTGGATAAGTAGAATTCTCATCAAAATTAAATCTACCATTCCAAAGAGTAATATAATTTTTGCCTTGAAATTCCATAACTCCATAAGTTAAATAGCTTAGTATAGGAATTTCAGAGTTAAATTCTGCTTGTTTTGGTATTCCTGAAATTTTATTGCTTGGCAGGGCATATTTTTCAAATGCCCTGCAAGGCGTCTCATTTACTATGCAAACTTCTTCTTCAGTTTTTGCTCCACTAAAATGCAAATCATCTCCATAGATTTTATCACTTGCTTTTGCATCTAGCTTACCATTTTTATATATCCAAAGTGCACTAAAATATTCCCCATCTGAAAGTATCACATTATCTAACACCCCATCATTATTAATATCAATTTTTCTTTTATAGACTCTAGGAGGACTGATAAAAAGACTTTTTTCTTTGATAGCTTTTGTCATTTCTTCTTTTATAATCTCTCTATTTTCTGTGCAATAATTATCAAAATTGCCATATTTATCATTTGCTCCAAAAGCACAAAAACCTATACTAAAGGGAGGATTGACAGATGGAGGAACTTCTTGCCATTTACTGTCACCAAATTTATTTTTTCTTGCATATTCACATAGTTCTTTATTGTTAGAATCTAGCACTTCTCCTAGAAGTTTAAGTAATTGTGTAATGCGCTCTTCATAAGAATCTTTTATAGAATCAACTTCATTTAAATTTTTAATAAATGCTCTTTGTGAATCTAAAAGATCTTTTAGCCTTTGCTCCTTATCAGGAAATTTAGAGATTTTTAACTCTTTTCTTAATTGTGTATAGACTTCACCCATATAGCGATCTAAATTTTTTAACCGCCCACCTTCATCATTACAAATCATCTTTTCAACTTTTGTAGTTGCTTTGCTACAATCAAAGCTAGGTTTAGCTTCTTC
>NZ_JACHTR010000051.1:0-3036 GCF_020135975.1 Campylobacter sp. W0014
AAATCATAAGAAAAATATTTCATTTATTTACACAAAACTGATTCTATTTTGTTTAATCATTCTGGCACGATTGATAAGAGCATAAAGGGCTATATCTTCATCATTATATATTTCTCCTTTAAATTCTTCATCCCCATCAAATTCAATACTTCTATATTCTATAATTTCTGCTTTAGCATTAGTGATAAAAGATATATATTTATCTCTTTGTTTATCATGTTTAATACCTGCACATAAAGGTTTAAGTGCTTCATCATACCAAATCACTTCTAGTTTTTCTTCTTTAATAATTCTTAGCGCTACTTCTTTTGTTAGATATTCTTGCATATCTTTTTCATTATAACATTTACGATAATAACTCATTTGTAACATTTTATCAATTGCTTCTTTTTCATTATCAAAAGAATAACTAAGTCTAATACTTCCTTGGTCTTCAACATAGAAAGTTTCATATTTATTATTATCAGAATCAAACCACATAGTAAGATGGTATTCTCCTGCATGTTTATAAGAAGGATACCAATCTGTATCAATCAACTTTTCTTCTTCTATAATTAATTCTGCTTGTTCTCTTGTCATTGTTTTTTATCTGTTTTAGTTTTTAATGTTTATACCATTTGGGCCTATTGCTGTCAATTTTTGTTCCCCAAAACATATGATCCATAGATACCGAAGCACTTATATCCCAAGATTCTAAACAGCGATCAAAACTACTTGCACATGTAAACATATAAGAGACGCTCTTAGCATTGCTCATATTCCATTTACTAATATCGGCATTAAAACATCTGGCTTTTTTAAACATAGAAGTAAAATAACACCCTTTGCCTACATTCCATTTGCTAATATCAGCATTAAAGCGTTCCGCTTTACTAAAACAAAATTCAAAATTTTTTACATTGCTTACATCCCAAGATTCTATCCCGCTAAAATCTCCACGAGTGGAATCGTCAAATAAATAAGATAAATTTTTTAACTGACTTACATCAAGCAAGCTTAAATTTACCTCTTCTATACATACAAACATATTTAAAAGAATTAAATTTTTGACTACAATTTTTTGTCCATCTTTTATCTTTTCTATTAAATCCATAAATTCTATTAAATTTTCAAAATGTATCTTCACGTTATTATCGTCAGCTAATCGTTTAATAATCTCTTTTATATATTCCTGAAAACTAAGATTTTCAAGTCCTTGGTGATCTTTATCTTTATACTTTGGAGATTTTACGCCTTTATGCATATCCAAGAAGATTGCATAACATAAACTTTTCCAAGCAAGATTTCGATTTTTACTATCCTCTACTTGCAAGGCAAGAGCAAACACAAAAGGCATAGCTTCATTATCACTATAACGTCCTGTTAAAACAATTTGTAATTCATCATCACTAAAATACTTGTTCGCAATAACATGCATTATAAAACCTGATACACTTGAAGAATAGCGAGCTGCAGCATCATAGAGATCTCCAAAAGTATAGCCTTGTTGTATAAAAAGTCTTAACAACTCTTTGCGTTCATTATCACGCTTTTGCAAAGCTTTCTTATCTTGCATGCAGGCTGTGAAAGCATAATCATGTCTGATAGATTTACTCCAACAATCAATCAAAAGAGAGCAAGATTTTAACAACTTTGTTGCATCAAATCCGTACTCAATAAGAAGCTTAAAAATATCTGGACGCCCATTTTCTAATGCAAGTTTTAAATAATCCTCTTTCTTAGAACCTATAAGAACTTTTTGCGGATTTTTAGCAAGCTTTGCAGTCGATTCTATAAGCTCAAAAGGTATAAAAGTTATATTATCCGTTTCATATTCACTGTTGATAGCCGCTTTGTAAATTTTAGCAAGATCAGTATCATTTAATTTTTTCTCTGCATTGGTAGCATTAAACACTTCTAGAACTTTATTTAATCGTTCAATCATAAAAAGTGAATACTCTTCTTTGTGGCGCCTTTCTTCAATATTTAAATTTAGAAGATTTAAAATTCCTTCTAAACCTGTAGGTGTATTTATTTTATCAATAGCGTTTTTAAACCAGAGAGGTGGATTGGATTCTAAAGGGGAATCTTTGAAAATATTCTTACTCTTTATCACCGCTTCAACTGAAACTTTCCAAGCATCAATATTTTGATTAAATTCCTTACAGAGATAAAACATACTATCAATATTTTTAGCTTTGCTCATATTCCATGAGCTTATATCGCAGTTAAAATTTTCACAGTGACCAAACATTAAATAAAAATTTTGACCTTTGCTTACATTCCACTTACTTAAATCAACATTCATATCAGAACAACAAAAAAAACAACGAGAGAAGTCTTTGATATGCGAAACATCCCAAGATTCTATTCCATCAAATCTTTCCATACACTCAAAAGCACCATAAAGCGAGTCAAGATATATCAAATTAATACAATCTAGTACTACCTTAGCGATAAGATATTTTTTTCTATCTTGTGCATATCGTACCAAAAATATAAGTTCTACATTATTCATCGGGCAATAAAGTTGATTTTGCGTAGCTGGTTTTTTCCCAAAAAGCACTTTAGAAAAACCGGATTTTTTAAGTACCTCCCCTGCATTTTCGCCTTTTAATATAGTTCTTAGTAATACTTTTAGTTTTGCAATACTGCTAGCATTTGCAGCTTTTTTTGCAGCTGGCTTTAAACTACCAAATGCCGAACCAGTATGTCTTAATATATTTTCATAAGGACTATCATCATTACCATCTTTTTTACTAGAAATCTTTTTATAAAAAGAATTTAGAAGCTCTTCACAAGCTTCTAAAGCATCTTCAGCGATTGCAATATTTGGATTTTCATTTATCAAACGCACCGCTTCAAGCACTCTAGCATTTTTTATAGCCTCTAAAAGCCTTTTATCGCTTTTTTTGTCAAATTTTTCCAAAGTTTCATCTAAGTTTATAGCCTTTAAAAGCCTTTTATCGCTTTTTTTGTTAAAATTTTCCAAAGCTTTATCCAAATCTTTAGCCTCTAAAAGTGATCGAAGAATTTTGCAAATCTCGCTTAAATCCT
>NZ_JACHTR010000052.1:0-3018 GCF_020135975.1 Campylobacter sp. W0014
CTACTCATATCTGCTTTAAAAGCATTTTCACATTCTATATCTTTTTGAAGTTTTATCTTTTAATTCTTTTTCATTTTTGGTTTTTTTAAAATATTCCATAGACTTAGGCTCTGATGAACAAGCACCTAAAAAGACAATAAAACTAAAAGAAGCTAAATCTAAAGTAACTTTTCATTCGAACATCCTTATAATATATTTTAAATATATATAATAAATATTTATTATATATAAAAAATTTCTTTTATGAATATTTCATTGTTTTGGATTTTATTATTATAAAAGTTCAAAAGTAATAATATTACTTTTGATTTACATTAGATGATTGGCAAATGAGCGTTAGCGAAATTTGCGGTTTTTTGAATTTAAGAACAGATAAAGAGAACTAAGACTTGTAAAAAATGCTTTTAAACGCCTATAAAATATCTATTTATTAAGGTTTTTGATTTTCCCATCTGTGGGATAAATTTTCCCACTTGTGGGAGAAAAACTGCTCGTGGTGGGAAAAATTGAGAAGTAGTTTTTCCCAAAATAATTAATAAATTTCATTATATGAATTATAATTTGTGTTTTTATTTGGGAAATTATCATTTTTTGGGAAAAATGTGTTATAATGTATTTTATTTTTTGGGAAAAGGTTAATAATGGCAAAAATAGTTAATTTAGAGAATAGAGATACTAAAAAATTATATAGTAGTGTTCAGGAAAAAATTGATGCTACAACTGGAGAAGTTACTACTGTAATAAGTTCTTTTTTACAAAGAGAAAAAACTAAAGATGATTTTATTAAATTATTTGTCGAAAATATTAGTTTTCTTACTGATAATCTTTCAAATCCTGCTTTAAGGGTTGTTTTGATGATGGTTAAAAACTTAAATTACCAAAATGTTTTTAACTATAATAGTGATTTTGTTCATTATTTCGAAAGTAAAAAGATTTTAGGGAAGTCGAGTGTTTATCGTGCAATAAAAGAACTTGAAGACAAGCAAGTTATTTTTAAAGTAACAGAAGAACAAAGAAAAGAATATGATATCATAGGTTCAAATTCATATATTATGAATCCGCAGATCATAGGCAAAGGTTCTTTTAAAGATCTTAAAAAATTAAGACAAACTGTTGTTAAAACTTTTGATTTTGATAATTTAGAATTTAAACAAGAAATATCAGTTGAGAGTGAATATGAAGGATTTGAACAGGTTAAGAAAAATCCAGATAATTATGTTATCGAGGAAGTCAAACAAATAGCCTCAAATAAGAATACAATAGAAAATCAAGTTATTATTTCTGAAAAAGACAACGATCAAGATTATCCAAAAGAAGAAATAATTGATGTTAAAGTGGATGATAACAAAGAAGAGCAACCTGCTCTTTTTGTTGAAAATAAAAATGAACAAAATGCAAAAGCTTTTATTAATAAATTTGCAGGTATGTTTAATGGAGCTTTTCATCCGAGCAAAACAGTTAAAGAAATGAAAAAAGAATCTTTGGAGAATGATTTAAAAGAGGGTAATGTATGAAAAAAGTATTTCTTGATACAAATATTTTTATTGATTTTTTTGATGAAGCAAGGGTAAATAATGATCAAGCTAAGCAATTAATATATTTTTTAATATCAAATGAAATAAAAATCGTATTTTCTGAAGATATGATTTCAACTATTGCCTATTTAATAGACAAAAACAAGCTACCAGCTCTTATGTCTTTTTTTAAAAGCACAATAACAAACCCATATTTTGAAATAGTATCGTTTGGTTCAAGTGTTATTAATATGGCTTGTGATTTTCATTTGCAGAATAAAGGTGATTTTGAAGATTATTTGCAATACTTTTGTGCAGAAAAAGAAAATTGCTGTGCAATTTATACTATGGATAAAAATTTTCCAAATTTAAAAATACCTATAAAAAGATATGGTGATACAAACATATAATAATATTTCATCTATCTCGTGTTAAGATATTTAAAACATTCAGAAATTAGAGGATAATATGAAAAAAAAATAAAAACATAGTAGAATATATATTATTTTATCTGTATAAAATAATATATATTCAAAAAAATCACTAAATAAGGTAAAATTTCATGAGCTGCTATCGCAGATAAGATTATCTTCCTATAATGATGATATTGTAAAGCATTATGATAACCTTAAACTTGTAGGAAAAATCACTCCAAAAATTGCAACATTAGAAATTATTCTTAGAAATAAACTTGATAGTAAATTATCAGAACAAGATAATGATTGGATAAAAAACTCTAATGATGAAAATATTAAAAAGCTAAGATTGAAATTGAAAATAGAGAAAAAAATAAGACTTTATCCCATCATCAATATCTTTCTTGTATGAACTTAGGAACTATTATCTATCTCATTAAAAAATAAATTACAAAATTTTATAATGGATGTAAAAAATATTGATTTTAGAGATTATGACAGCAGTAACAAAAATTTCTTTTTAAAAAATAAAAAGAAACGAAACTTTGGAAATATACACAAGGTAGATATAATTCTTAGTTTATTACAAAATCTAAGAAATAGAAGTTATCATTGGGAAAATATATTAAAAACAACAGAAAATAAGGGGAAATATTATCCAAGATTAACGACAAAATAGAAAACACTCATATAGGATTAAATCCACAAAAATAGATTTATTCTTAAGTGATATAATTAAAACTTTTGATAAAGAAATTTTGAAATACTGTTAAGAACAAAATAAGGATGGGACACAAGGAGTCCCTTGAATTTCCTTGAAATTATAATCAATCTAACATTAAATTAAAATAAATAGGGGAATATCTTGCCAAAAAAAGAATGTTTTTGTTTGTTCCATATCAAGATATTCATGAAGTTAAAAAACTTGGTGCAATGTGGGATAGCAAGCAAAAACAATGGTTTGCGCCAAAATCATTGGATGTTAATATATTTAAAAATGGTTAGATAAAACCGCATCAAACAATAAAAGTAATTCTTATTCGACCAACATACCCTTAGCCATTCAATCTTTTAAACAAGTTTTGGAA
>NZ_JACHTR010000053.1:0-2596 GCF_020135975.1 Campylobacter sp. W0014
TAAGAATTAAGGGACATTGAAGATCCTTTTGGGTTTGTTGATGATTAATAGCCTATAAGCTTATGTGATTTATTTTAGCATAAAGTGGGTAAAATAAAGTTTGTAGTATATTCTTTAATTATCTAAAATCAAATCATTTCTCATAAAAATATCGCCTGCAAGATTCTGCTAAACCCACTCCAAAAATTTGCCTTATTCCTTTTTTAGCCAGTTTTTCTTTATCATAAATCAAAGATCCAAAAGAAATACTTACAAAAGGCACTTCCATATCAAACGAGTTTTTATTTTTATGAATAGGATCTTCACTATTAAGCGAAAAAAGTTGTTTTTTGCAATATTCTATCCATTTCATTTCTTGATTAGCATATTTGTTTTCATTATAAAAGTATTGCACTTTGCATTTATTAGCATCTTTATCATCAAAAAGTTTAAATTGTAAATAAAGTAATTCCAAGTTTTGGGTATTCTTTTTTATATTATTGACAATAGATTTTTTTTCTTGCATTTGAGTATTGGTATCCAAATCTATTACAAAAATTTTATAGGCTTTAGTAAGAGTTTTAAAATGAAATTTTATATCTTTTAACACATCTTCTTTATCAAATTTTTCTATATCTAAAATAACTATAGGCTTGTCAATAAAAGCCATTTTTTTATAAGGGGTAAATTTTTGAGAATTAAAATAAGCAAAAAATACCATACCCTTATCTCTCCATTCGTCTTTGATGCTGTATTGATTTTTCCATCCACGACCTAAAAATTCTAATCCACAAAAAGCTCTATTTTCTATAATAATATGGCGTATATATTCTTCCATATCTTCTTTGACATCAAAAACCAAATAAGATAAAACGATATAATTTTTATAGGATTCTTCTTGTTTTCTTACCTTGTAATCAAAAATAATATTAAAATTATTTTTTAAAGCTTCTAGTTTTAACACCTCATTATCTTGCATTATTTCTTGTGTATAAGTGAAACTAAAAAACATCTTATCGATTAAAGCTTGTTCTTTTTGTTTATGCTTTTTTTGGACATTAAACATTGGAGCGTATTTTAAAACACTTTCATAAAAATTGTCTTCATTGAAATTTTCTCTGTCTATAATAAAGCTTATTTTATCTATAGTATTTTCTTTACCTACATAAACATTTTCAAATACTATTTTACCCTCATCATCACTCATAGCTTTTGCTACTACTCTATCAAAGCGATGGTTATAAACATAAATTTCCTTATTTTTTAAAGCTTCTCCATTCTTAGCAAGAAAGCATTCGTTGATTTCTATTTTTATATTTAAGGCATCAGCTATGGGTTGTATTCTGATTATAGTTGGATTTTTTTCTTGAGCTTTTTGATAACTTTGCTTATCTTTATCTAAATAATAAGGAAAACTTAGCATCAAAAGAATGGTTTTAAAATAAGAACTATTAATATCATTTATTTCTTTGCAAAGTTTTTCTGCTTCATCTTCATTTAACACTCTTAATTCTATATAATGATGAGTGATGAGATAATTGATGATTTTATGCATTTTTTCATCTAATTTTTCCTCTAAGTATTTCTCTTTGGCTTCTTGCTCTTTTAATTCTTTATCTTCATCGCCAAAAATTAAGTCATTAGCAAAACCTACCACAAGCGTTCCCACCACTGCACCCACTATTGTCCCAACAATAGGAAAACCCGAGCCTATAGCCGCTCCAGTTGCAGCACCTGCGGCAATACGAGAAAGTATGGATACGCCAGCTCTAGCTGCGATACTAGATGCTACTCTTGAGCTAGCTATCTTAGTTGCAGCATTAGAAGTAACCCTGCTGGTTTGAGTTAAGGCTTGTTTGGCGACATATTCACTATATTTATTTAATGGGGTTTTATTTAAGAGTTCTCCAACAAAAATACCAACACCTGTTTCACCCAAAGCTCTTACATTGGATTTTCCTTCTGCTTTAGCCAGAAAAAAATTCAATATTCCAAAATTCATTATTATTTTATAATGCATCATTGTCGCGATAGGCGAATCATGTTTTATACCAAACTTCATTATCCCTTTTTCAAAAGCCTCAGTAGCAAAACCTCCTGCAATGCCTAAAGCATAAGGAGCAACATCTCCAAATACGCCTAAATCCCTTTTATCACTAGGAATGCTTTGAGTTTCTTTAGAATAAAACTCTAAACTTCCATAAATACTTTCATTCATCTTTCTTCTCTTTTCTTAATTCTTGTGCCTCTTTAAGGAAAGTGGTATTAATAAGGTTAAAATCTCCGCTTACACGTGAAAAGATTTTTTCAAATTCTTCATCACTTAAGCTTAATAAATAAGGCATTACATGGGGTTTTATAATGGCATTAACTCTTGCAAAAAAACCATGTTTTATTTCTATTTCACGTCCGACAAGATTTACAATGTCGTATCTTTTACCTTTGAAAGTTTGTATAACTATATCTCCCCAACTATACACTGGGGTATAAGCATACACAAAAAAAGTTCCCAAAGGAAAAATCAAATCATTTTTAATATAATACTCAATCACAAGTTTTTCTTTTGTGACATAAATTCTTTTAAAATTTGCTGCTTGGTAGATCTCTTTTGCAAGTA
>NZ_JACHTR010000054.1:0-2550 GCF_020135975.1 Campylobacter sp. W0014
AAGCTTGGTAGCTTTGAAGTGTTTCCAAAGAAATACCGGTTTTACTTATAGCTCTTTCATAAATTTCTCTACAATCAACCACATCTTTATGGTTAGCAAAAATAAAAAATTTCTCTTCTTTTAAATCAACAAAGGCAGTTGAACTTGCAGAATTAAATCCTATATTGGTTTTAGCAATTTGATTTTTACTTAAATAATAACTAGTGCAATGATTTTCATAAATTAAATTAATCATTTGTTTTTTTCTGGCTTGAAAAAATTCTAAATCATTTCTTAAACTAAGACATTTAAAGCAGTCGGAGTTATAATTTAAGACTTCCCCTATATTATCTTCTGTAAGTATTTTTTGATTATTTTTATCTTTAACAATAAAAGGCAACCACTTATAAACTGCTTCAGCATGATCTAAATCTTGCTTGAAGTCATTATTAGATAGTTTTTCTAATATAGATTTATCAAGTATTTTTATATAAATTTGCATAGCTTCCAAAACCAAAAAAGAATCAGGAATAACAAATTTATTTACATTTTTATATTCACTTATATAAAACAACTCTTGTATATCTTTATAAATAAGATTAAATTCTTTCTTGTTATATACGCTATTTTTACACAAGTTATTAAAAATTTTATCCAATACTACACTAATATAATTTTGATTTTCATCTTGGATATCTATTTGATCTCCTGATAAAAGCTTATTTTTCTCACTTAAGTCAATTAAATTTTGTGCATAAGAATTTAGATAATCCATAGCACAGGCAATATCCTTTTTAAATTCTTTGATATTTTCATTATTTTTTACTAAATGCTCATAAAAATAACTCGCCCAAACTATATTATACATAAAATGGCTAGTTAGCAAATAATTTTTTTCAAGCTCTCCTATATGAATTAAATGCAACTTGTCTGTATTTTTATAATCAAACTTATCTTTAATATCTAAGCCATATTTATAACCCAAATCAGCTATCACAGATCTTGATGACTCTAGTGCTTGTCTATATTCTCGTGAAAAATCTTCTTTATCAGGGATAGGTTTAGCTATAGTTTCTATATGATGTATTTCTATACTTGTTTTGCCTTTACTTGCTTGTTTTATATTTAAAGCACATTCATCAAGTCTTTTTTGATCTATTTGTCCTTGTGAATTTTTACATTCTTCGATCAAACCATCAGTTCCATTTTCTATATTTAAAACTTTAGAGCAATTATCTAAAGTTTTTCTAGTCATACCAAAGCCAAAAAGTTTTTTAATACCTTTAATGAGTAATTTAAAAACAACCCTAACAGCTCTAATAAAAATATTTATAAGACTTGCTACAGCACCTCCTATACCAGCTCCATTATAAGTATAAAGTTTTTGAATATATTTTTTTTGCCCAAAGATACAAAAACATTGAGCCAAATGTCCTCCTAAAGAATGCCCCACAACATCTATTTTAAAATCATCGCCCCCATGCTTTTCTCTAATGATTTTTAAAACTTCATCACTATAATTCATCAAAGACACCACTTGTGGAATTCCAAGTCCCAAAGCTATACAACCATCTGTAAAAAATGCATCTTTTAATATCTGTGTTCCACCTGTTTCAGTGCCACGAAAAGCCAAGATATAAGTATTATCATCTTTACTTGTATCTTTAAAAACAGTATGAGAATAACCACTAATGCTAGTATTTTTTACATGATCTATAACTTCATAACGAGATACAAAGTTTTTAGTACGTGGGCTAAGATGATGTCTGAATTTTCTAGGATCTTTATTGTGTTTAGCAAAATTTAAAGCCAGTAGGTTTTTTTGAACTTTTGCTTCTTTGTCTTCTTGATTTCTATAAATAAAGCTTTGCGCTTTATTTCCAATAACTTGATCCTCATCTAAAGCTTCATTGTCTTTTCTAGGTTTTTTAAAGACAAGATCAGCAGAAAATCTAGCTTCTATAATGGTAGCATAAGCTGTAGGATCTCCTATTCTACGTATTTTATTTAAAATGAGTTTTTTTATTTTTTCACCTGTATTACACCCATCTTCTATCTCATACCCTAACTTTATCCCATCTGCATAAAGCCACAAAGGAGGAGTAAAAGCACTATCAAAAAAACCTTTTTCATCATTCTCATCGATTAAATCAAGCATAGCATAACTAGCATCTGCTATATCAGCATAGTCTTTGATTTGAGAGATAAGTTCTTTAGGGTTCATTAGTAACTTTGTCCTGTATATTTTTCATCACTTTTTATAAATTTACCATTAGTAAAATAATGAAAAGATCCTCCTCCTGCACTTTTACGACTAATGCTAGAAAAGCTAAATCCTCTTCCTTCATCTCCAAATAATCCATAACTTTTTACTTTATAATCTATCATAGTAGCAAAAACAACAGGATATTTTTTACCCTCACACACATAATAAGTTGTCATACCTAAATAAGGTCTTAATTTTTTATAGTTTTCTTCACCCATATATGCTTTAAATTGATCTTCATAGTATGCAAATTCGGGTTTATCATCGAAGTTAAAATCATAGTCAGGATCATCTACATCATAATT
>NZ_JACHTR010000055.1:0-2383 GCF_020135975.1 Campylobacter sp. W0014
AGGATAGTCTGTTCTAAATTGGTTTGAGAGTTTGTATTGTCATCTTGCAAATATAATACCCCAGATGGCAGGATACGGGTTTTATAATATTCACGAAGTGAAGTTATAGAAGGAGTTAAAGAATTAAAAGATTGGTTTTGAAGTATTTGAAATACTCTTTTATAAATAACCATAGGTGTAATCTTTTCTTGATCTATAAAATGAATATTAACCGTTCTACCTATTTTTAAGGGATCTAATTCCTTTTCTAGAAAGAAATTTACAAATTCTGCAAGACTGCTATCACTTTCAAAATCAAAATTATCCTTTAAAGGATAAAGTTTTAGATTGGAAATACAAACAGGTTCATAAGTTTTAGCACTAATATGAAATTTTACATCTTTATTAAATGCTATACTTGTGCTTCCAAAAGCAAAAGCTCTTTTAGCATAATTGCCTGAATTTGTATCTAAATAATAATGAATTATTCTAACTGCCATTTTATTTTCATCGTATTTTTCGTATTTATTTTCTTCATTATTTTCTTTATCTTTAGTGCTTTTATCTTTATTCTTATTATCTTCATCAAGAAACGGATTTACACCTCCATATATCTTAGTTTTTATGATATCGTCTAATTCTAAAATATATGTTTCATTTTCTATTTTATCTTTAAATTCCCCAAGTTCTTTTTCACTAAAAACACTTTTGAAAAAATTTTGAAATATCCCAAAATTTGTAGCATTGGTATATCTATCTACATATTTCATATAATCAAGTGCTGAAGCTTGTATGATTATTTCTTTTTCATCTCTTGCTTTATAATCTTTAGCGATAAGCACACGGTTATCTTTTTTAGCTAAATTACTTGGTGGCGTGCTTTCTCCCCAAAGATAATAAGATAAAATTTCTACTCCATAATCGCCTTTTAAATTTAACGATGCCATTCATCCCTCCATTGCATATCATGAAATAATTGATAATATAATCCAGGAGGATCAAAGTCATAACGCATTTCAACTTCGCCACAATTTGTAATGGGATAATATATGTATTCATGATTGTTTTTATTATCTTTATTTTTCCAATATTCTACAGTGCCTTTTTTAAATTTAAAGTCATGGTCGTTTCCAATAAAATATTTTTGTATCATTAAAGCAAAAACAGAATAACCAAATTTTGAATAATAACCAGTATCACCACCAACGACAATAAATCTAATATCATAAGGCATAAAAGTAAAATCACCTAACCTATCTTGTAAGAGTAAAGAATATTTAAGCTCTAAATCATCTGTTAAAATTTTTTCCTCCTCAAAAGGTCTTACAATGCTAAAGCCTTGCATTATTTTTTGCATATTTTCTTCTTGGCTTTTATTAAGATCAATTTGTTTTGCAATATCATCGATACCAAATTGTTTGCCGTTGCTGTAAAATTGACAATTTAAACCTTTCTTTGCTTTTTCTTTGCTTGAATAATAGCAATTAGTGATATCAAGCCAATCTCCATCTGCATTCATAACTAGTGGATCATGTGCTTGGTTATAAAGCTTTTTAAGCAAATCTTTAGCAGCTCTTTCAAATAATTCATTTTGGCTTAATCTTCTACCTTCTTTTATGCAATAACCCTCTTGATTAAGTGTTACTATAGGACGTAAAGTCACTTTTACATAACCATTTTTAATTTCGGTATAAAAAAGTAATTTATATCCGATAAATAATATAGCTACAATCCAAGCTAATTTTTTTAATTTTGTATTAAATAAAAAATTAAGTCTATAAAAAAGTTTTTTCATTTATAATCCTAAAATCTAAGCTATTTTACAATAATACTTACAATAACCACTAGAATAATTTTTAATCTTTGCATTATGATTGTTATATTTTATATTCAAATCGCCTAGAAAACTTATCGTATTTAAAATAATAAGGTAATTTTCTATACCTTGTCTATCTTCAGGACTTAAATTATTTTCCACATGCATTTAATCTTCCTTTGGCAATATCTATGAAATGATTATATCTTTTTGCTCCATATATTGCTGGGTATATCATTTCTTGAATTTCGATTTTTAGTTTTGTTTTGTATAATAAATCCATTTTTTCATAAGAATTTATCATATTTTCTAATAATTGTTCTTTTTGGGGTATAGAGCAAATAAAGTTTTTATCTAGGCTTGAAGCAAATGGGATTAAATTAAAAAGAAAATAATCAGCATTAAAGGCTATTTTCATGAGTGCATAAGTGTCAGGCAATGTATCTATTTTATTGATAAAAATGATATATTTATCTATAATGCTTATAAAATTATTCATTTCATCTAAATTAGTAGTGCTATTAGAAGCAAGATAAAAGTAATTAAGATTATTTTCACTTTTTCTTCCAAATATACTTGTCTTATCTC
>NZ_JACHTR010000056.1:0-2322 GCF_020135975.1 Campylobacter sp. W0014
TGCTGGTTCAGGTTTTTCAGCTGGTTCTGGAAATTCTCAATTTGCTACTTTTAAAGTATCAGCAGGAAATGATGCAGGAGTTACAGATAAAAACGCAGGTGTTACTACACTTAAAGGGGCTATGGCGGTGATGGATATAGTAGAGACTGCTACGACAAATTTGGATCAAATCAGAGCAGATATTGGTTCAGTTCAAAATCAACTTCAAGTTACCATTAACAATATTACCGTAACTCAAGTGAATGTAAAAGCGGCCGAATCAACCATAAGGGATGTAGACTTTGCTGCTGAAAGTGCGAATTTTTCAAAGTATAATATCCTAGCTCAAAGTGGATCTTATGCGATGAGTCAGGCAAATGCTGTTCAGCAAAATGTCTTAAAACTTTTACAATAAATGAGGATTTTTTTATCCTCATTATAGAAGTTTTCTTTTTTCAAGCTCATCTTGTAAAGGCAAGATGGCTTTTTTTAATACGATATTTTGGGTGCTTACAAGTTCAAAAATACTTTCGATTAAAGACTCATGTGCATAAAGCCAAGCAAAGAGTTTATTTTGTTTTTCGCTTTCATTTTTAAAATTTTGAAAATACAAAGGAGCTAGTAAGCTTTCTTCATGATAGAGTGTTGGTCCTAGAATTTCAAGTAAAAAGGCATAACGTTTAGAGTCTAAGCGAGTTTTAAATTTGTCTAAATTTCTATTGATTTGATCTAGTGTGAGTTTAGATTTTCCTCTTTTTAAAGAAGCTAATTGATTTTTAACTTTTTTGCATTCTTTTAAAAAGGTAGCGGTTAAGCTTAATTGTTTTTTGATTTTTTGATAAGCTTTAAGCATGAGTTCGTTTCTTTGATTTTTCGAAAGCTTAGGAATTTTAGCAAAAGGCTTTTTAAGATCTTTTTTGAGTAAAGTTTTGCATATTTCTTTAAAAGGTTTTTCTATAGCTCCTTCTATCCTAGCTCCTCCTTCGGTGCAATTATAAGTTTTGATTTTGTTTTTATTATTTGAAGTGATAAAATTTTCAAAGATTTCTCTAAAAAGTGTCCAAATTTCAGAACTTTGAACAATGCCTTCTCCTCCGTAGGCTGTGGTTGTAAATTTGTTAAAATCTCTTTGAAAATGTCCTTCGTGAAAATCTTCATATAAGAAATTTTTAACATGAGATTTTCCATCTTTGCTATAAGCAAGATCTTGTCCTATTAGAATGATATTTTTGAAATTTAAATGAATAGCTAGTTCATAATTCATGTGAGCTACACTCATTCCACAACTCATATAGCCAAATTCATTAAGCTCTAGCGAAGTGGCAAAAGACATGGGTCTAGTAACTAAGATGTATTCTCTTTTATTTTTCTCAAGGTAAGTTATGGTATTTTTATGAACCAAAGAAGTTACAACAAAAGTAATTCCTTGATCAAAATCTTTAAAGTCATTATTAAAACATTCTGCTGTGTAGTGATCTCTTTCCATCATGCAAACATAATCAGGCTTTATATTATGCTTTGCTAATATCGCATAAGCACTATCGGCACAAAAAATTGTGGCTTTATTAACATATTTTTTAAGCAAAGGCAGTTGTTTTTCAAGACTAGGTCCTGTTGAAACGATGATGGCTACATTTTCATTTTTGGTGTTTTTTCTTTTTTTGAGCAGGGTTTGGTAACTTGGATGATTGATCATTTTAGGGATATTTCTTGTAAATTGTTCTATACCTTGCATCGCATCTTTAGGATCATTTCCTTTTCTAAGACTGATATTTTTAATGGCTTTTGAATTTAAGGTATTAACCCTTAACATATCCTCTTCATAGTTTTTATAAAATTCAGAATGCAAATGTAGATTATAAATCTTAAAAAATCTATTGATTGAACTTTGTGTAAAAATAGTATCAGCTTTGGTATAACTCATATGAGGAGTATAGATTAAGATTAGTCTCCCTTTTCTTAAATCTTCACTAAAATCAAGTAAATTAAGCGCGATAAATATGATTTCTATTTCTTTTTCAAAAACAACGATTCTTTTGTGATTTTTATTTTGAAGTAAAACTTTATATAAAATTCCATTTCCTAACCCATAAAAAAATAAGGATGGATATCTTTCATATTCTTTGAAAAATTCAATTTTTTCTTCTAATTCTTTTAAAGGATTTTTATAGATCGTTTTTAAGTTTCTTTTTTTAATGATATTGATATCTAAGTTATCTTTACCAAAAGTATAGGAAAATTCTCTAAGTTCTTTGATTTTTTTTAATTCTTCTTTGAGCTCTTCATATTCTTTACCATTTATAGCTTTTAAGTTTTTATTAAAAATTTCATTTTGCATTTTTT
>NZ_JACHTR010000057.1:0-2247 GCF_020135975.1 Campylobacter sp. W0014
CCCTTATCTACTAAAAGCTTAATAACTTTTTTTGTTTTTTCTAAAACTATGTGATGATCTTCATCTTCTATTGTAAAACTAATACAAGCCAATAAAAAATTCAACCATTTTTGATCTTTTATGAATTGCAAAATAAATTCAAAAAATTCATGATCATATAATTTAATGCGAGTAAATAGGCGAAAGGCTATATCAGGTCTTTGGTATCGATATAAGTCATAAACATCTTTACCTTTTGGATTTTCTATAATATACATTGTATTTAAATCTGTTTTTTTAACATATTCTTGCCATTCTTGATAATATTTATCCTTGACACTACATTCTTCATAAAAAAAACCATTTAAGCATGGGATTTGCTTGAACTTCTTCATAAGAGATGATTTTTTCTTCAATCATTTGTTTTCCTTTTTATATATTTCATGTTTATCATTATACATTAATTTTATACAATATTCTTATTTGATCGAAACTTATAAATCAAATCACAGGAAAAACATTTTACACAAAACTGATTCTATTTTGTTTAATCATTCTAGCACGATTGATAAGAGCATAAAGGGCTTTACTTTCATCATTTAACATTCTTTCAAAAGTTTCACTGTATCTATCCCCATCAAATTCAATACTTTTCCATTCTATAATTTCTGCTTTAGCATTAGTGACAAAAGATATATATTTATCTCTTTGTTTATCATGTTTGATACCTGCACATAAAGGTTTAAGTGCTTCATCATACCAAATCACTTCTAGATTTTCTTCTTTAATGATTCTTAGCGCTACTTCTTTTCTATTTTGCATTGAATAGTTCTCATCTACACTAAAATATTTTTGTTCATAATTCATCTGCAACATTTTATCAATTGCTTCTTTTTCACTATCAAAAGAATATTCATATTCAACACCTCCTCTTTCTCCAATATAAATAGTTTCATATTTATTGTTATTAGGATTAAACCAAATTGTAAAATGATATTCCCCAGATGTATTATCATAATCACGCCAAGTTACATAAATCAACTTTTCTTCTTCTATAATTAATTCTGCTTGTTCTCTTGTCATTTTTTATCCTTTATTATTATTATATTTGTTTGATAAAGCCCAATTGTATTAAGTCTTCTATGGAAATAGGAAGCTTAATCTGTGTTCCTCCACCTTCTTGTTCAAAGCATGGAGATATTTTACCTATTCTAGCCATGAAAAGCCTTATGGGTTTTAGGGTGATCTTAAATTTTTTGAAAATTTTTACAAATACACTTTTTTATTGGTGTCCGATAATAACTTAATAAAAATATCATTATTATCCCAAGAATAACACTCAATCATTGATAATAAACCATTTTCAATATAAATCATAGCTCCACCTATCATAACACCATTTAAAAATAGATTTAAAGAATTAGTAAAACCATTGACTTGAATTTTTGGTCTTGTGGGATTAGTTTTTATATTAGCAAAATATCCATACTCATCAGCTTTTCTAGAAACAATATTAGCATGTCTAAAATGATCTAAAAGTAATTTTTGTTCTTTGGAAAAACATTCAATAATTTTTTTCTCCAATTCTTGAATATTAATTAAATGTTCTAGATTGAAACATTGTTCCAATTTTTGGTTCTCCATTTTTTACAACTCCCCTTACTTCAATATTAAATCCATTAATATTTATAATATATCCTTGTGTAAAATTTTCAGAAACTTTACCGCTTGCATAATCTTTTTCTATTTTTTTAAAACCGCCCTATAAGCTTTTTCTTTCGAATTGCCAAAAGACTTTAAAAAATCATCTAAATCATGTTCTTTTTTATTAAATATGTGGTTGAATTTATTTTGAATACTATTAGTTTGATTAGCACTTTCTAATAAATTAAACTTCTCTTTTGTTGTGTATTTTATAATATCTAAATTTTCTTTATTTATACCTTTTTGCCGATTATTCTTTAATGCTTCTATTTGCTTTGCTCTATCGTTTTTTATCTTTATTTTTTGCCATTTTATCCTATCATACTTAATCTTAGCAAGAGGACTAGCTTGTATTTTAGTTAAAGCAAATTTAATCTTATTGCCTTTAGGTATAGAAAGCACAGGATAGCCTTTATTACTTACTCCTATTAAGCCCATTTGATAAACGGAATATTTATTATTGATTTTATGCTTTGAATAAGTATAAGGAAATACCGAAGCAACTTTAGTACAAGGAACACTTACACCTGCTGATATATAGATATAATTTTCCGCAAGAACTTC
>NZ_JACHTR010000058.1:0-2233 GCF_020135975.1 Campylobacter sp. W0014
AATATTTAAACCCCCTTTAAGCTTAATTAGTTATACTTTCATTTCCTTTTTTTAAAGGACTTAAAATCTTTAAGAGAAGTTTCACAAATACTCAATAAATTATAATTTTGTATTTAATTAAAGCCTTGCTTTGATTAAATAAATAAAATATCTTTTATTAAAGTATTGCAAAAATAAAACTTCTAATTGTTAATGTTTTATTTTAAAAATTAAAAAATGTTTTTTAATTTTTAATTCAATAATTTAAAAAAAGATTTTTTGTTTTGTTCTTTTAATTTAGTATTGTTATTCAAATCTTATAGTCAATCTTTGAAATCTAAATAAGTGATCGATTGAGCCAGATTAATAGATTTATTATTCTATTAATGATAATCAATTAAGAATGATAAGATTAAAAGGTTTCCTTTTTATCTTATATTTTAAATACTTTTTCTTTGAAGAAAAAGATTAAACTTTTCTATAATTTTTATGGAGAGTTTGATCCTGGCTCAGAGTGAACGCTGGCGGCGTGCCTAATACATGCAAGTCGAACGATGAAGCTTTTAGCTTGCTAGAAGTGGATTAGTGGCGCACGGGTGAGTAAGGTATAGTTAATCTGCCCTACACTGGGGGACAACAGTTGGAAACGACTGCTAATACCCCATACTCCTACTTAACATAAGTTGAGTAGGGAAAGTTTTTCGGTGTAGGATGAGACTATATAGTATCAGCTAGTTGGTAAGGTAATGGCTTACCAAGGCTATGACGCTTAACTGGTCTGAGAGGATGATCAGTCACACTGGAACTGAGACACGGTCCAGACTCCTACGGGAGGCAGCAGTAGGGAATATTGCGCAATGGGGGAAACCCTGACGCAGCAACGCCGCGTGGAGGATGACACTTTTCGGAGCGTAAACTCCTTTTCTTAGGGAAGAATTCTGACGGTACCTAAGGAATAAGCACCGGCTAACTCCGTGCCAGCAGCCGCGGTAATACGGAGGGTGCAAGCGTTACTCGGAATCACTGGGCGTAAAGGGCGCGTAGGCGGATTATCAAGTCTCTTGTGAAATCTAATGGCTTAACCATTAAACTGCTTGGGAAACTGGTAATCTAGAGTGAGGGAGAGGCAGATGGAATTGGTGGTGTAGGGGTAAAATCCGTAGATATCACCAAGAATACCCATTGCGAAGGCGATCTGCTGGAACTTAACTGACGCTAAGGCGCGAAAGCGTGGGGAGCAAACAGGATTAGATACCCTGGTAGTCCACGCCCTAAACGATGTACACTAGTTGTTGGGGTGCTAGTCATCTCAGTAATGCAGCTAACGCATTAAGTGTACCGCCTGGGGAGTACGGTCGCAAGATTAAAACTCAAAGGAATAGACGGGGACCCGCACAAGCGGTGGAGCATGTGGTTTAATTCGAAGATACGCGAAGAACCTTACCTGGGCTTGATATCCTAAGAACCTTATAGAGATATGAGGGTGCTAGCTTGCTAGAACTTAGAGACAGGTGCTGCACGGCTGTCGTCAGCTCGTGTCGTGAGATGTTGGGTTAAGTCCCGCAACGAGCGCAACCCACGTATTTAGTTGCTAACACTTCGGGTGAGCACTCTAAATAGACTGCCTTCGTAAGGAGGAGGAAGGTGTGGACGACGTCAAGTCATCATGGCCCTTATGCCCAGGGCGACACACGTGCTACAATGGCATATACAATGAGACGCAATACCGCGAGGTGGAGCAAATCTATAAAATATGTCCCAGTTCGGATTGTTCTCTGCAACTCGAGAGCATGAAGCCGGAATCGCTAGTAATCGTAGATCAGCCATGCTACGGTGAATACGTTCCCGGGTCTTGTACTCACCGCCCGTCACACCATGGGAGTTGATTTCACTCGAAGCCGGAATACTAAACTAGTTACCGTCCACAGTGGAATCAGCGACTGGGGTGAAGTCGTAACAAGGTAACCGTAGGAGAACCTGCGGTTGGATCACCTCCTTTCTAGAGTACAAACTAATGAGTCTCACAACCATTAGTTCATATAGACTCAATCATCCTTGTTTAGATTTCAAAGATTGATGAAAAGCTAATTTATGGGGAATTAGCTCAGCTGGGAGAGCGCCTGCTTTGCACGCAGGAGGTCAGCGGTTCGATCCCGCTATTCTCCACCATGATTAAGGGCCTATAGCTCAGCTGGTTAGAGTGCACCCCTGATAAGGGTGAGGTCACAAGTTCAAGTCTTGTTAGGCCCACCAT
>NZ_JACHTR010000059.1:0-2082 GCF_020135975.1 Campylobacter sp. W0014
CATCTAATTCTTTTATAGCATCTTTATAAAGAAAAGTACTATTTCTTTTATCTTTAAGATTGATATCTAAACTATCTTTTCCTAAGATAAGTTCATAATGAGCGATTGTTAATTCTTTGAGTTTTTCTTTTAAAATAAGATTGTTTAGTGAATTTAAGTTTTTATTAAAAAGCATAGTTTGATTTTTATTAAATTTCATAAATCCTCCATTTATTTACGAAATATCGTCATTTTTGTATTTTTCTAAAGACTCGCCAATAGCTTTATTTTGGGTGTTTAAGTATTCTAAAGCTTGTAACCACCATGCTTTTTGATTGGTTAAAAATTCTTTCATTTTTTCTTTTTGATCAATTTCATTTAAAACTTCATAACGTAAAATTTCGCATTCATTGTGATAATATATAGCTTGTGTAAGCTCATTAAATAATTTTAATTTTTTAAATTCACTAAAGAATTTCAAAAGATTTTTTTTGATTTTTTCTAAAGTTGATAAATTAAGTTCTAATTTATTGAGCTCAAAATTTAGTTTTTTAAGTTCATTGTTACATTTTTTGATAAATTCTTCACTTTGTTTGACGTTTTTAGCAAGAAGTTTTTGAGTTTGTAAAAATTTATTTTTTATTTCATTTATTTCCAAATTTTTAGGTAAGTCAAAAGGCTTTTTTAAATCTTCTTTAAGAAAATTTTCACAAACTTCTTTAAAAGGTTTTTCTATGGTTCCCTCTATCCTAGCTCCACCTTCGGTGCAATTGTAGGTATTAATCTGTAGTTTTTCTTTTGCCCAGAAAATATCTTTTTCAAAGGCTTGGCGAAATAAATTCCAAGTCAGTTGCGTTCTAACTTGTTTTTTCCCACCGTAAGCAAGGGTATAAACTTCTCCGCGTATTTTCTCCTCTTCATTTCCATAGATATGTTCTTTTGGATGAGAGCTTCCATCTTCAGCATAAGCTAGATCTTGTCCTATTAAAATGATATTTTCATGTCTTAGGCCAGCAGCTAATTCATAAGCCATATTCGCAACACTTGCTCCAACTCCTATGTAACCAAATTCTTTAAGGTTTAAAGATGAAGCAAAATGTAAAGGGCGATGAACGAGCATGTAGTTTTTTTGATTTTGGTTTAAATATTTGATTGTATTTTCATGAGTTAAGGAAGCGATGATAAATAAAATGTCTTGATCAAAATCTTTAAAATTATTATTAAAAAATTCAGAAGTTTCTGGAACTCTTTCTAAAGATAAAACATAATCAGGCTTGATATTATACTTTGCTAAGATAGGATAAGAAGAATCTGCTGCTATAATAGTAGCTTTATTGGCATATTCTTTTAGTAAGGGTAATTGCTTAATAAGACTAGGACCTGTTG
Organism: Campylobacter sp. W0014; assembly: GCF_020135975.1. Taxonomy (NCBI): domain Bacteria; kingdom Pseudomonadati; phylum Campylobacterota; class Epsilonproteobacteria; order Campylobacterales; family Campylobacteraceae; genus Campylobacter; species Campylobacter sp. W0014. Next base: position 1,366 of record NZ_JACHTR010000059.1, read on the forward strand.
AAACGATGATGGCATTTTTTACTTTCGCTTTTCTTTCTTTTAAAAAATCTTGAAAAACTCCATGACTTAAAAGTTTAGGAAGATTGTTTAATACCTGTTTAATTCCTACAATGGAATCATGCGGATCGTTTCCTTTGGCTAAAACAATAAAGCGAATATTTTCGATTAAAATTTGATTTAGATTTTGTATTTGCTGGGCGTAAAATTTAAGGTAAAAATCACTATGAATAAAAAGATTGAAAATTTTAACACTTTTTTGAATACTTTCATACATAAAAAGAGTAACAAGTTGTGCAGTAGTGATGCTTGGAGTATGAAAGATTATGAGTTTTTCACTTCTTAATTCTTTAGTAAAATCAGTAAAATAAAAAGCTAAGGCTAAAATTTCAAGTTCATCTTCAAAAATAATGATGTGTTTATGATTTTTATTTTCACATAAGGCTTTGTAAAGTTTGCCATTTCCAAAACCATAAAAAAATAAAACTGGATATTTAAAGTATTGATTTTTATAAAGATTTAAATTTTCTATAAAGTCTTTTTTAGGATTTTCATAAATTTCTTCAAAATTGTTTGCAAAATTAATACCATCTTCATTGATCTTGGTTTGGAAATTTTCAAATTTTTGCAAAGCTCTTAGTTTGTAAGCTAGAATTTGATCCACTTCAAAAAGCGCTTGAGTATTTTTTAAAAAAAGTTCTTTATTCATAATTTAGCTTT
>NZ_JACHTR010000060.1:0-2077 GCF_020135975.1 Campylobacter sp. W0014
AACAAATAGTAGATGTGATTATCAAAAAACTAAAATTAGATAAAAAAGTAGCTCCAAATGACACCATAATAAAATACGGAAATTTGAATGCAGCTTCTATTCCTGCAACCTTATGTGATACTATCAATTCTTATGAATTTCCATTGCAAAAAACTTTAAAAATTGTTTTAGGTGGCTTTGGGGCGGGACTTAGTTGGGCAAATGCCCTTATGACTTTAGATACTGATTTTATATGTAAAAAAGTTCAAATTTATCAAAAGGAGAAAAAATGACAAAAAAAGAATTTTTAGAAGAATTATCTAATGCTATACAATTAGATTATACACTCAAAGAAGATCAAGATTTAAACGAAATTGAAGAATATGATAGTTTGGCGTTATTATCAATTAGTGCTCTTTATAATCAATTATTTAATCTAGAAATCGAAGGATATGTTTTAAGAAATTGCCAAAACGTTTCAGATCTCATAGCTTTAGCCAAAGATCATTTGAAAGACTAAGTTATGATTTTTAAAGAAAATACTTTTTGGAATAAAAGTTTTTTAATTACGGGTGCAAGTAGCGGTATAGGTGCACATATTGCTCTAACTTTAAATAAACTTGGAGCCAAAGTGGTGGCAACTGCACGAGATGAACAAAAACTTAAATCTCAAAAAAATCAAGCCCAATTTCCAGATAATTTTGTTTGCATCAGTAAGGATTTATCTGATTATGAAAAATTAGATTCTTGGACTTTGGATCTTTGTAAAGAATTTGGTGGGTTTGATGGAGCTGTTTTTAGCGCAGGAATTTCCATAAATACTAGCATTAGAAGCATAGACTATATTCAACAAGCTAAAAAACTCTTTGATATCAACTATTTTGGAAATTTACAAGTATTAAAAGGTATGGTTGATCGAAGAGCACTCACTAAAGAGGGTTCTAGTTTTGTATGGATAGCTTCAACTGCAGCATCTGTACCCACAAAAGGACTTTGCCTTTATTCTGCAAGTAAAGCAGCGATTATAGCATCTATTAAATCTATAGCTCTTGAAATTGCTCCAAAATTTCGCATAAACTCAATTTCACCGGCATTAGTTGAAACCCCTTTGTTAAAAACAAATAATTTTTTGCAAGATTATAAAAAAATAGCCGATTCAACTTATCCTTTAGGAGTAGGAAAAGTTGAAAACATTACTCCTATGGCTTGTTTTTTACTTAGTGAAGATTCTTCATGGATGACAGGTCAAGATGTAATGATAACCGGGGGGGGGGAGACATAAATAACCATCTAAAAATTTAATATAAAAGGATAAATTATAGAATTTTTAAGAGCAAACGATAAAAATTATTCAAAAAAAGATTTAATTATCGCTTTAGAAAAATTAGGTATCCAAACAGATGATATTATTTGTATTCATACAGAACTTTTTAATTTTGGCGTTCCTTTAATACCTAAAAAAGATCATCTTGGTATTTATATTGAAGCATTTTTAGAAATCATAGGCAAAAATGGCATATTGATTATGCCAACTTTTACTTATAATTTTTGCAAAAACCAAATTTATGATAAAATTTATTCTAAATGTAAAGTTGGAATTTTAAATGAATTTTTTAGACTATGGGGGGGGTAACAAGAACAAACGATCCTATTTTTTCTTTTGCAATCAAAGGAAAAAATCGAGAACTTTTTCTAAAGGATACAACTAGTTGCTTTGGAGAAAATTGTATTTATGATATACTTTCCAAAACAGATGGAAAGATTATCCTTTTTGGCTCCAAGATTAATGGATATACTTTTACACATTTTATCGAAGAAAAAGCACAAGTGCCCTATAGGTATTTTAAAGAATTTCAAGGTAAAATAATCTTTGAAAATGGCATAAGCGAGGATAAAAAAATTAATTATTATGTAAGAAATTTAAATATGAATTCAGATTTGGATGTTTATAAGCAAATTCAAATTTTACAACAAGATAATAACTTCAAAATAGAAAAATTTGCTAATTCTCATATAGTAAGTATCGATGCGAATAAATATTTAAATGCAACCTTAAAAGCTTTAGAAAAAAATCCATACTGTTTATTAAAGGAAAATC
>NZ_JACHTR010000061.1:0-1825 GCF_020135975.1 Campylobacter sp. W0014
TGCCGGTATTTTCATAGGTGGTGGAAAACAACTTGACACTTTAATTAAAATATCAGGTGAAGTTAAAGGTGGTACAGCTGCCATCATCAATGAAGGCGTGATTGGCTCTAATGGTGGTAACAATGGAAATACAGGTATAAAAGTAGAAAATGGCGGTAGCTTAACTGGTGGTATAGTCAATCAAGGTGAAGGTTCTATTACAGGTTCTATTACAGTAGATAAAGGTGGCAAACTTGACTCCATAGTCAATACCTCTACTTCTGATACAGGTATTTCAGGTTCTATTACAAACAACAGTGATCATAAATTAGAAATCTCAAATGGAGAAGGTGCTACTATAGGTGGTGGTATTGTTAATAATGGCAATGCTGATTTAGTAATCTCTAATCAAGGCAGTGTTGGTAAAGATGAACAAGGTAATACAGTAACCAATAATGGTGGTGGTAGTGTTAATATACAAGATTGGGTTGTCTCTACAGGTAGTGATGGTAAATTAGAAACCGTTGTAGTAGGTGGAAATGGAGCTGATAAAGTCACTGTCGATAAAGTCACTGTAGATCAAGGTGGACTTGATTTAGGACAAGTAGGAAATATTGATAATATTATCTCAGGTGTTAAACCTGATCAAATAGGTAATATAGGAACAAATGGTGGTGGTGAAATTTCTTTGGACTTTGATCCTCACACTGGAAAATTATCAACTGATTTTAATCTTAATGCTTCTATAGCAGGAGCTACTTTTAGATCATTGATTAACACCTCTTCAAGAAGAGCAACTTTTATTGATAATGTTATGGGTAATTCTATGCAACACTTTGCCTTTGCTAAACCTAATGCAAGTATTGCTATGCAAGAAAAAGGTAATTTGTATGCAAATGCAAGTGATTATATTAAGAGTGATTTTAATAATGGAAACTATGGTTATAATAAAGAGCATTCTTTATTTATCCTTCCTTATGCTTCTTCACAGAATGTTGAGCTTTCTTTAAATGAAGAAAGTAAAGGACACACTAAAGGAACTATTATAGGTTATTCTACTTTAAAAGATAGTGGTATATATGGTGTGTATGCAGGTTATGAAGATACTAAAATGAAATCAACCTATTTTGATATAAACAATAGATCTTATTATGCAGGTTTAAAATACTTTAATACCTTATTTACTACAAGTAAGGGTCAAGATGTTTATTTAAAAGCTCAAGGTAAAACAGCTTTGATTAAAAACGACTTGACTAAGAAAATTGGTAAGAGTGAAGCTAAGGCTGATCCAACCTCTTATGCTTATGGTTTAAGTGCAGATTTGGGTATGAATTTTAACCATGGTAAAGATATTTTCTCTCCAGAAGCAGGTTTAGTTTATGAAGGTGGTTATACTGAAGCTTTCTCAATGGTTAATACCAAAGGTCAAGCCACTGTTATGGGTGGGGAAAGAACCTATAAAAATTATTTAAATCTTTTCTCTACAAGAACAAGCTTTACATGGTTTAGGGATTGGTTGCCAAATTTAAAAACTTCTATGACTTTAGGAGCTAAGTTTAATATCAATCCAGAAGTGAATGCTAAAGCTAGATTTGGCAAGATAAAAGTAAAAGATGAGTTTTATCTACCAAGAGTACAAAGATATGTAACTACATCTATGATTATTCCTTTCAATAATGCTTTCTATTTTAGTTTAAACTATAATGGAATGTTTGATGCTAAAGGTAATACCCATACAGGTTTTGCACAATTTAACTATGTATGGTAACAAGAATTCTTAAAACTTAAAATTAAATTGTGGGTTAGTGTTGGGTGGGGTTTTCCTTTTTGTAAAAATCATTTCAAA
>NZ_JACHTR010000062.1:0-1780 GCF_020135975.1 Campylobacter sp. W0014
AGCCTCCTTTGAAGCTAAAATATCTCTTTCTGAAAGAATAGGATTGTTTGTTGACCAATCTATACCTATTCTTTTATCATCCCAAGCGTAAGTAAACTGTTTATCTTCGTCTGTATATTCGCCCTTGTAAGCGCATTTGTAGTAATACACCGCGCTTTCACTGCTTACATAATGAGCATTTCCAAAACCAGCAGGAACCAAAATAATCTTTTGATTATCTTGATTAATAATAAATTTTTCCCATTTTAAATAAGTTGGAGAATCTTTTCTACAATCAACCACAACTTGATGAATTTCACCAAAAACACAAGTTGCAAGCTTAAAGGTATTTTCATCTCCATGGATACCGCGTATAACATTGTGTTTAGAATGTATAAATTTATCGTGTATAAATTTTAGTCCATCTGGCAAAAGTTTATCGATCGCTTCACTAGTGAAAGCTGTCCAAATTTCCCCTCTTAAGTCTCTAAATTTATTTGGAGTTATGATATAAACTCCTTTTAAAATTTTTGATTCTTGTATATCAAATTCTATTGCCATCACGCAACCTTTTTCTCAAAGATTGCGTGATGATGAATATTATTATTTAATACCCCCCCCCAATCACGCCAAATAAAAATTGAATATTTTCTCTTATATCAAATTGATGATTTCCAACAAAAAAACCTTTTTCATGGACATATTTTGCATTTTTAAGCTCACCATGAATTTCATAGTTAAAATACTTTATAACCTCATTTTGAGTAAAATCCCCAGTTGCAACAGGGCGATATTCTATGCCATTTTCCTCTAATTTTTTAATAATGTCTTTTCTTTGCAATTTCGATTCAGGTTTAATCACTAAAGAAAAACCAAACCAAGAACTCAAACCAATTTCCTTTTGGATAATAAAATCAGGATGATTCTTAAAATAATCACAAAATAATTTTGCATTTTCTCTTCTGTGTTTTAAAAATGCAGGCAGTTTTTTAAGTTGCTCTATACCTATAGCTCCACTCATTTCGATTGGACGAACATTATAACCTGGCAATACAAAACGAAATGATTCGCTAAACCAATCATCGCTTTTATTTGCAACTAAATTTTCTTTTGGAAGATTTCTTGTCCAACCATGCGCTCTTAAGCAAAGAAGTATATGATACAATTCCTCATTATCAGTAACTACAAATCCACCCTCCATTGTAGCCATATGGTGTGAAAAAAAGGTAGAAAAAGTTCCCATTATACCAAAAGTTCCTGCTTGCTTACCTTTGTATTCTGCCCCCATGGATTCGCAATTATCTTCCAATAAAAGAATATTTTTATTTTTAATCATTTCATTAATAGCATCAAAATCATTTGGGTTTCCTAAAAGATTAACCAGCATAATCATTTTAGTTTTTTCGCTGATAGCATCCTTTAAAGCCTCCAAATCGTAATTTAAAGTATGCAAATCAATATCTACAAATTTAAGCTTTAATCCGTATTGATAAAGCGGATAATAAGTAGTACTCCAAGAAATAGCAGGAACTATGACTTCATCGCCTCTTTTTAACTTTGGATTTTTCGTATAAAATAAAGCAGCGGTAGCTATCAAATTTGCAGTAGATCCAGAACTTGTCATCACTGCATATTTAGAACCTGCAAATTTAGCAAAATCTTTTTCAAATTCTGCAACTTTCTTTCCCATAGTAAACATATCACTTTTTATAACATCTTGTATAGCTTGCAATTCTTTTTCATCCCAAGTTGATGAAGCTAGTGTATACTTTTTCATTGTTTTATCCTTTATTAGCATTTT
>NZ_JACHTR010000063.1:0-1733 GCF_020135975.1 Campylobacter sp. W0014
CACTTGCAAAAGAGATCTACCAAGCAGCAAATTTTAAAAGAATTTATGTCACAAAAGAAAAACTTGTGATTGAGTATTATATTAAAAATGATTTGATTTTTCCTTTGGGAACTTTTTTTGTGTATTCTTATGAACCAGTGCATAGTTGGGGAGATATAGTGATATACACCTTCGGAGATAAAGTTAAAGAACACCGCGAACCCGAAATTTTTAGTACTGATCCTGATCCTCGGATAGAAAATAGCTTTTACACAAAAGTTAATGCCATTATAAAGCCCCATGTAATGCCTTATTTGTTAAGCTTAAGTGATGAAGAATTTGAAAAAATCTTTTTCCATGTAAACGCCACTAGTAACATTAATACCACTTTCCTTAAAGAAGCAATGGAACTCAGAAAAGAGAAAAAAGATGAATGAAAGTATTTTATCTTATACAAGAGATTAAAACTTATTTAAAGGATAAAAATGAGTAACACAGAAATCAAAGAACAAGACACTCAAGATGAAATTATTTTTGAAGCAAAAAAATATATACCTGCATTTTTATTTTATGGAATAATATACATTGGACTTTTATGTTTTATGCTTTATTTGCTTCCTAGGGGATTGAACAATACTACAAATTTTAAAGATTTTATAGTTCTTTCTATTATTCTTTTTGGGTTGTATGCACTTGCACGAGCAATCTATAAAATGGCAAATATTAAAAGAATTTATGTCACAAAAGAAAAACTTGTGATTGAGTATTATATTAAAAATGATTTGGTTTTTCCTTTGGGAACTTTTTTTATATATTATCGTTGTTTGTCATATGCAATTTCTCCAGGACATATAGTGATACATACCTTTGGAGATAAGGCCAAAGAACACCTCGAACATGATATTTTTAACCAAGACAGTGACCCAAAAAATAGTTTTTTTGTAAGAATTAATACCATTATAAAGCCCCATGTAATGCCTTATTTGTTAAGCTTAAGTGATGAAGAATTTGAAAAAATCTTTTTCCATGTAAACGCCACTAGCGACATTAATACCACTTTCCTTAAAGAAGCAATGGAACTCAGAAAAGAGAAGAAAGATGAATGAAAGTATTTTATCTTATACAAGAGATTAAAACTTATTTAAAGGATAAAAATGAGTAACACAGAAATCAAAGAACAAGACACTCAAGATGAAATTATTTTGGAAGCAAAAAAATATATACCTGCATTTTTATTTTGCGGGATAATATACACTGGATTTTTGTGTTTTTTTCTTTATTGGCTCCCTAGGGCATTTGACAATACTAAGAATTTTAAATGGTTTGTGGTTTTTATTATATATCTTTATGTATTATATATATATATAAGTCTTGTTTATAAAACAGTAAATTTTAAAAGAATTTATATCACAAAAGAAAAACTTGTGATTGAATTCTATTTTAGGAATGATTTAATTTTTCCTTTAGGAACTTTTTTTGTGTATTCTTATAACCCATCGCGTGCTTTGGTGGGAGATATAGTTATACAAACTCTCAAAGGTAAAAGATACTACATTAAAAATCTTATCAAGCATGAAATAGAACTAAAAAATGATTTTTATGCAAAAGTTAATGCCATTATAAAGCCCCATGTAATGCCTTATTTGTTAAGCTTAGGTGATGAAGAATTTGAAAAAATCATTTCATTTGTAACCGGTTTTCATAAAATTGATACCACTTTCCTTAAAGAAGCAATGGAACTCAGAAAAGAGAAG
>NZ_JACHTR010000064.1:0-1554 GCF_020135975.1 Campylobacter sp. W0014
CTTATGTTGATATCTCTACCATCATTTTTAACTAAAGATAATCTTCCATAGTTTTCTTTTTGACTAGCTAAGATACCTGAACTTACTCCTATATCGCCCGTTATTTTGATACCTCGTCCATCTCTTGAAGTAAGAACTAGTTTTCCATTTTCATCTCTAGAAGCTTCAACCCCGGTTGTATCTTTTACAGAATTGATCGCAGCTACTAATTGACCGTTTTCATCACCATCTTTATAATTAATTTGACCTATAGTTACACCATTGATCGCAAAATCATCAGATGTTTTTCCTGCTTTGATTTCATAAGCTCCTACTGTTTTTACATCAAAAGTAGCTCTAACTCCTGTTTTATCAGAACTTCTATTAATCTCTTCAGCCAAGGCTCCAAGACCTGTTCCAACTGAAGTTGATATAACGATACTTTGAAATTTAAAATCTTCAACGCCGTTATAATTTTTTATAACCATACTCACAACACCTTCACTCATACTTTGCGAACCAGTTTCAAATCTTGTCACACCGATCTTTGAAGACTGAGTAGGACCTATGCTTGCTTTTATGGTTTGATTTGAACTTGAACCGATTTGAAATTCTTGATTGGTAAAATTTCCACTTAAGAGTTGTTTGCCATTAAAGGCTGTAGTATTAGCGATATTGTCAAGTTCTTCCATCAAACGGTTAATATCTGCTTGAAGCATAGTTCTTGTTTTTAAGCTTTGTCCATCTTGAGCCGCTTGAGTTGCTTTTGTTTTAATGGTATCTAAGATCTTAAGTTGCTCATCCATTGCTTTATCGGCAGTTTGTAAGATACCTATGGCATCGTTACCATTGTTGATCGCTTGACCTAAAGTCGCTGCTTGTGAACGCAAAGAATCTGCAATAGCCATCCCTGAAGCATCATCTGCTGCTGAGTTAATCCTAAGACCTGAACTAAGTCTACTTAAAGACTTATCAAGCTCGTTAGAATTAACCACCGAATTTGCGTGTGCGTTTAAAGCACCTATATTGGTGTTTATTCTAAAACCCATTTTAAATCCTTTCAAAATATTGCATCAAAAGGATATAAGCAAGAAGTGTTCCAACTTTTTATAATAAATGAAATATTTAAAATTTTAAAGAAATAAAAAATCTAAGCCCAAAGTTAGGCTTAGATCGGATTTCTATTGAAGCAGTCTCAATACATTTTGTTGGCTAGCATTTGCTTGCGCCATAGCGTAAGATCCGCTTTGAGCTAGGATATTTGCTTTAGAGTAGTTTGCGCTCTCACTTGCAAAGTCCACATCTCTGATTTGTGATTCAGCTGATTTAACATTCACTTGAGTTACGGTGATGTTATTGATCGTTGATGTGATTTGATTTTGTACTGAACCAATATCTGCTCTGATTTGATCAAGATTATTAATCGCAGTTTCAGCGATATCCATCACGGCCATAGCCCCTTTAAGTGTAGTAACCCCTGAAGTTTCATTCACAACCCCAGCATCATTTCCTGCTGATACTTTAAAAGTAGCAAATTGAGAATTTCCAGAACCAGCTGAAAAACCTGAACCAGAA
>NZ_JACHTR010000065.1:0-1434 GCF_020135975.1 Campylobacter sp. W0014
TTTAAATCTTTAGTCATTTTAACACTAAATGCGTTATTCCTTGTGTTGTTTTAAATGCAGGTGCTTTAAAATAGGCAAATAAGATTAATTGATATTTTTCATTCATATTATAAAGTATATTCCTATCATTTTGTGAAAGCATAGAAGTATTAAAGGCTATATCATTTCCTTGAAGATTTTCTAAAATCTTAATTTTAGATTGATTGCATTCTAATTCCTCTTCTTTTTTTACACAATATGCCCATTTAATTGTCTCATCGAAGAAAAATTTCTCCTCATTATTTAAGTAAGCTCTAACAAAAATAGTTTCATTGTAAGGGATTTTATCAGTAGTATTTTGCTGTTCTTTGTCTTTATAAGCTTGCATACCTGTGATATATAAATCCTTTCTTGAATTTTTGATTTGTTTTTCATACCCATTTGCCTCGGCATCTAAATAAAGATTTTCTCCAAAATCTTGCATACTTACTTTATTTGTAAAAGTATAGCTTCCACCTTTCTTATCTGCAGAACTTAAGGAGACTATTGCCACATTTCCAATTTTATGCATTTGACTTGTGCTAAAGCCTTCTAAGGTTTTTGTAGCTATAATACATTTTGTAGCTCTTTTAAAAAAAGAAGAGTTTTCATCTAAAATTAAATCAATTTTAAAACTGCTCTTATAAATACCTTCTTGATACTCTAGCTTTAAACTTTCATAAATCCTTCTGTTCTCACAATTATGAAGAAATACTTTAGTGATGGTTTCATGATTATTTCCATTTTCATCTAAAATCTTAAGATTATTAAGTGTTAATTCAAAATTTCCCCCTCTATGCGATAAAATCTCTTCGCTACTATATCTTTCTAGTTTTAAATAGATTTTTAGCATCTTTGAGGCTTTATCTTGTAAAATTTTAAATTGATTTTCTTTAGCAAAACTGTATAATTCTATAGCATTTTCTTCATTGCCAGTAGGAGCAACTTTTAAAATCCCATCGTTTTTATTAATAAAATATGATATATTGTTTTTTACTGCTTTAAAGTATATTTCATCTTCTTTTTTTAAAGTAAGTTCTTCTTGAGTGCAACAAGAAAAAGCTTGTGGATTAATTGCTTGTTGTTCTTCTTGTGTTGGATCATATTTTAAATACATTAGCTCACATTGATCTTCTATTAATTTAGAACAATCTATTTTTGCTTTTGCTCCTATAAGTAGGGTAATAAAAGTATTTTTAGGTTGTTCTATTTGTATAATAGATGGAGTGGGATTTGGATAGAGGATAAGAATATTATGGGGTGTATTTGCTTCTAGTTTTTCAAACTTTTGTCTTAAAGTTTTATTAAGCAAGGCAACATTATCCAATTTATTAGCACCTAAATTCTCACAATAATTAGCAATACAATAAATATTATCTAAGCTAAAATTTTTTTGAGTGAGGGTGTTTAGGTAAT
>NZ_JACHTR010000066.1:0-1427 GCF_020135975.1 Campylobacter sp. W0014
GATGACAATTTTATAATTAATGTTATAATGCAAAATAATATTATTTTTAAGGATAAAACCTTTGTTTAAATTCTCAAAAAAATCTTGGATTATCATTTTCATCTTGGTGGTTTTATATGTAGTTATTAGCAATATTTATGAATTGTTTAATTCTATGGAAGCTGATAATAACAAAGCAAGAGAAAATCTTAGTGCTTTAATCAAGTGGAGCAAAAACGAAGGCAAGGAAGAATTAGAGTATGCTAAGAATTTAAGCAAAGAAAACTATAATCAAGAAAAAGTTACACAAATGATTATTAAAAATCTTAAGATGATACAAGCTAGTATTGAAGATATGAAAACTTTAACCTCTTACTATCCTACAGAAGAAGATGTTGAGCTTATGAGACAAGCTGGACATGTTACAACAAATTCAAATACTGATATTATACTTTATCTTTTATACAATGAAAGAAATATCACAAATCATAAAACTTATTTTTTATTTGACAAGGAAAGATTTAAAGTTTTTGAAGATTTTTTATTTTTTCTAAATACTCGTTTAGAAGAGGATTTTTTACAAAAAGATATTCATAAGTTTGATAGCTTTGATGTAGTTAGAATCGGAATGTATATTAACGACCTAATTGGCTATAATAGTGGATTTACTAGTATGTATTTGAGTGAATTTTCTCAAGATTATATTTGTGATTTAAATACCCCTAAAACTATGACAATTTTAAATGGTATGAGCAAAATTGATTTTACTTCTAATAGAATTTTATTATTTTTTAATAAAGAATTAGAAAAATATGCTTATACTGATGATAATAATTTAATAAAAAACCTTCAAAAATTGATCTATATTTTTAAAAAATTCAAACTTAACCAAAAACAAACTAATAAACTTAAATCCATACAAACCAAACTAAAAGAATGCACAAATGAATGAGATAAAACTTAACACTCAAAATAAAACCTTAAACGAAACAGAAAAAGACACAAAAACTATTTTTAAAATATCAAGGAATATAAATGAAAAAACCTTTTTACAAACTTAAAAGATTTTATATGCCCTGCGGTTTGCTTATAGCTTTGATTATTTTTATAAGCTTAGCTTATCGCCCTTTAGAGCTTATCTTTTGGGATAGATATTATCATGAAAAAGAATATCAAAATGCTAAAGATACATACAAACTATTTAAGAGCAACGAAGAAGAATTTAAAAAAGTTTTTGTAGAACAAAACTTAAATCAAGAATTAAAACTTAATCAAAAAGAACTATTAAATTATATGCATAATTTTAAAAAAGATTTTAAATTTATGCAAATTTTAGGTTTAGACAATGCTTATTTGGTAGCTCTTAAAAATAAGGATGTATTATTTGGTTTGCAAATGCAAAATAATCTTAATTATTTTTATCTTGCTTCTAATAGCACTACTAATTT
>NZ_JACHTR010000067.1:0-1265 GCF_020135975.1 Campylobacter sp. W0014
AGAAGATAATTTAAATTTTAGATACAATATTATAAATTAAGGAGTAATTATGAATTTATTTTACAAAATTTATTTTTTTATTTTATACCACCCTATAAAAGCTTTTTTTATTCTTGTCCTTATTGTGAGTTCTTTTTCTTTTGTTGATAAATTTATTCTACCTAAAAAAGAAAGGGAGCTATCTCCAATTATACAAATTGTAATAAAAGATTCTGAAAGTATCCCTGATTATATAAGCAATACCAAAAGCAAAGAAGTTTTTCTTTCCCAAAACCCAAGCTTAAAAGATTTATTTGAAAAAATGGCCACAGAATATCCTTTAAAATCAGGACTTAATTTTGGAAAACCTGAATACATTGCAGGAGTTGCCACTGTAGAAAAGGATTGGGGAGAATATATGGAAAAAATTTTAAAAGAAGATAGCGAAGAGCTCTTGAAAAAAGCTAACTCTTGTAAAATTATAGATGTAAAAAGTAAAATGCAATGTTTTATAGAAAAGATAAATTATGTTTTTAAGATTATAGACTCTTAAAGCGAAAATTGCACTCTTAATCTTATTAATAATAAAGATTTTTATAATAATCTTTATGAAGTAATTTACTTTGCTTTTTATGATGATGAATATGATAAAAATTTGAAAAAAGAAGAATATTTCTTTTCAAAAGCTTACTATGCAGCAAGGGTTTATTTTTTAGCAAACAAACAATGCTTCATAATGGAGTAAAATAATGGATAAGTTAAGCGAATTAAGAGAATCATTGACTTATGTCATACCACTACAAGAATTGTTAGAAAACGAAGATATTCTAGGAGAAGCTGTTAATAGATATATTAAAAAATCACTTAGCCATCTGGATTTAGTAACAAATTTTATAGAATCAGAAGAAGTATATCATAAGACTAAGAATTTTAGAAAAGCTGTAGTTCATTTTACAAGTAATTTAGTTAGCGGTCCAATTATTGCAGTAGGTATTGTAGGTGGCATAAGAACTGGTCAAGTAGAAGTTGCTGTAATTACAATTATTTATGCAAATGATATTCCTGTCGCAATCGAGAATGCAACCAATAAAGCTTTCGATATCTATGATAATGTTTTAGATGCAATATTAGAATTTATTTTTGATGGTACAGCTTCTCGCATAATAACAAATTTTCTTAATTCTACATATGAAAAATTTCTTGCACCAAGAAATTTTAAGCAAATTTGCAATAGTCCAGAAGAATGTCAAATTTTACAACAAGATAATTTTCAAATTCTCATAAAC
>NZ_JACHTR010000068.1:0-1224 GCF_020135975.1 Campylobacter sp. W0014
GGGACAAGATAGATCAAAAATGGTATGAAGCTAAAGAACCTAATGAATTCAATGATGGTTTTTGGGGTTTTGGAACTGGAATTGCTAATGTTGCAGAATCTCTTATAGGATCTCCTGGCAAAGTATTTAACAATAACCAATATGTATTAGATAGCAATATTGATAAAAATTGTTATATTATTAAAAAACTAAGAAGCCCCCAAGCTTTCAAACCCTCTAATCGTTGCACTTTAGAACTTTCTAAAGAACAATATGAAATCCTACTTGCAAATATTAAAAATGATTTTAATACTACAAAAGAAATTACACCTAATAGCAAAGAACCAATCAATGAAGAATTTACCTATAAGCTTCTTGAAAACAACTGCGTTACTTGGGTTATTCAAAAACTTTCTAATATAGGAATAGAGCTTATTGATGATGAATATAAAGTGCCTGGAAATTTGATAGATATCTTTAGCTTGATCAAATCTCTTCACTCTATCTTTTTGAAATTTCAAAACATTGATGATAATTTACAAAGTGTAAAAGGCGCAAGAGCTTTTATTACTTGGACTAGATCTATGCTAGATAATAATTATATATGTTATGTAAATCAGGAAAATTTAGAAAAGAAAATACAAACTTTTTGTAAAAAAGATATAGAAAATCAAAGATATTATGAAAGTATTAAAAAATTTTATGATAAAGCCTCCCAACTTAAAAGTATATATAATAAATTAGATTTTTGTTTGGAATCTATCACTAAAAAATTTAATACAAGCATAAAAGGCGATTTTGAATTGATTTATTTCGATAGAAAAGATAGACAAATTAAACTTTTAAAAGCAGATAATGATTATGAAGCTATTGCAATACAAGATTTAAATTTGAGTCAAAAATATAATAATTTTAGTGTGAGTAAGTTTTATCCTTTTATTTTTATACCTAAAGATGAAATGATTTCAAGAATGCTTTATCATAAATATGATTATGGCGATATCTCACAAGAATATCAAAAAGATAGAAATGAATTTTATTTTAATGTTTTAGCAGGAGAAAAAAGCGATAAATACTGGAGTTTAAGTTATCATAAAATGACTAAAAATTTAAGGAAAATTCATGCCTCTTGAAAAAGTAAAAGAAACAATTTTTGCTTATGATAAAGAAGTGATTGATTGTGAAGTCTTAAGGGCTAAAAATGTTGATTTAACTCATTCTAAAATTTATTTTCAAGGTGTATTA
>NZ_JACHTR010000069.1:0-1222 GCF_020135975.1 Campylobacter sp. W0014
AGCATAGTCTAAAAATTTAGTGATTAAGTCTAATTTAGCTTCTTGTGTTTTAATGTTTTTGCTCATTTGTTATTCCAAAGTTTCAACTTGCCAGTCATCTTTCTTAAATTTTTTGTCAATATTCTTACAACTTAATACTTCCATATATCTAAAATATAATCCAGCACCCTCATCGCCTTTCAAGAATATACCATAATTATCATAAAAATATGTATTAATACGATAATACACTACTTGGTTTTCATTTTTTCTTTCAAATCTAGTTTCCACTATCCTATCTTTTATTTGCTTACTTTTAGGTGTCACTATTATATTCGTTTTATTCTTTATAGATTCATCCTCAATCAACACTTTTCCCAAATTAAAATAACACAAGCTCTTAAACTCATAATACTGCGGATCCATATATTTATAAGAACATCCTCCTACTAAGAATAATAAAAGATATACAGGTAAAAGAAACAAAGTAAATTTTTTAAATATTGTTTTAAAATTTATAGTTTTTGTTTTATTTTTTATTTTATAAAAAATTTTAAAGATAAAATATAAAATAATAGAAAATATAAAAACAAAAAAGAAAAATATAAGAATAAATATTAAAAGATTAACAAAGAATTCTAGCATTTATTAACTCCTCTTAATTTTCTCTGTTTTTTCATAAGACAATTTGTAGTGTTGGGCTGATGTTTTAAAAGTTTAAATCTATTTACAAAATCAATAGTTCTTTTACTCAGTGCATCATTCAATCCTACCCTACTAATATCATTATCCAATGTTATTTCTTTACTATCAAAACAAGTATTTATAAGAGAAATACAATATTTAGGTTCTATTTTAACTATTTTATTTTGTTCAAAACGAGCTTGTATAGCACAAGCATAAGCTGTGTTTGTATTTTTAGGTTTTACAATATCTTCCCCTTTACTATTTTTCATAACAATATCTTGCTTTAATTTATCACCAAAAGTAAGTTTATCTGCTTTATAAATATTATTCTTTTCATCTTGCTCTATATTTTCCCAAACATATTGCAACATAGCATAACTAGCATCTGCTATATCAGCATAGTCTTTGATTTGAGAGATAAGTTCTGGGTTCATTAGTAACTTTGTCCTGTATATTTTTCATCACTTTTTATAAATTATAACAATAAAATATAGCACATAAGCAAAAAACACTTTACTGTGATTAACAAATCACACCTGCTAAATCTATCATTTAC
>NZ_JACHTR010000070.1:0-1133 GCF_020135975.1 Campylobacter sp. W0014
AAATCATCCCTGATAATGTTATAAGAATACAAACACAAGATGGCAGTGGGGAGTTTATTGAGATAGTATTTCCTAGTCAATTAGAACTCAATGATAAACCTTTGGAAGATGTGAGTTATACATTTGTTCCGGCTTTAAGAGGGATAAAGCAATTTTTTAAAGATACTGAGTATTTAAAACCTAGAACATTGACTAAAGATGAAGTGTTGCAGATAGTAGATAAACTGCCAAAAAATGTTCGAGATAAACGCAGGAGAATAGTTGAAAATAAAGAGGAATTAGACAAATTATGGAAAAAGTTAACTAAAAATTCTGAAGAGTTTGAAAATAAAGTAGATAAAAAATACGGACAACCGATTTACATGAGAAAACTAGATGATGGAACTATTATACAATATAAGAAAACTTCTAAAAGCGGGGGTGAGACCATAGAGATAAATTCCAATAAACCAAGAGGAAATCTTAAAACAATACATTATAGAAAATGGGATAAAAAATGAAATATAGGTATATAAAATGGGATGAAAACGAAAAGTGTGCTATTTTTTTTCCTGATATAGATTTTGATATATGGAAAAAAACCCAGCTTTTAGAGAATGATTATGCTAATCCAGCTTTAATTATATCATCCCATTTAAAAGATAAGGTCGGTATTTTAGAACTATTTGAATATTATATTTTGCTTATTTGTGGAAAAAGCATGGGTGTCTCAAGGTGGGAATGTAATAATTTAATTTTATTAGATACTTACAGCATTGATAATATTAGCAGTCCATTTTCTTTAAATACACCCAAACCTACCTATATAAGTGAATATATTAATATCTTGGGGCAACTTTTTCTAGCAGGTTATATAGATTTTGGATCTTATTGTGATGAAGATAGAAATAAAATAGATTATCCCTCAAACTTATCTTATTATAAAGAAGATAAATATCAAGCTTGGATATATTTTAGAGATAATTTCTTCTATAAAGAAAGATTTATTAGAGAGTTGGATGATCTCGAGACATTAGATGAGGATGGATGTAGTCTTGTTTTAGGTAATGTTTCTTGGGATACACCACAATATTGGTCACAATATAATATCTGGGTAGCAACAACCCCAAAAGGCACAAAATACTTCCAAGAAA
>NZ_JACHTR010000071.1:0-1130 GCF_020135975.1 Campylobacter sp. W0014
GGTGTTTGAAAACGATTATATCATAAAAAAATAATTTTGTTCTAATCTAATGCTTTGCACATTTTTTCAAATTCTTGATAATACTTCCAAGAAGCTACTATATCAGGTCGATGCTCTTTAATATGAGTTAATTCTTTATCCAATTTTAATTTATATTTTTTTAAAACTTCAGGATTAGATTTCATAAAATCTAAAATTTCTTGCTCGTTGATTATTTTTTTTCTTTCTTTTTTATAAAATTGCTCCAAATAAAAAAGATAATCATGCAAATAAGAACTAAATTTTTCATATATTATACCACTTCTAAAATATTGTAAATATTTTTTATGCAATATTATTTTTATACCAATTTCTTGAATCAAGAATGGACTGTTTGTAAAATATTTAGTATAGTCCAAATATTCACTTGAAACTATTTTTTGTTTTGTTATTTCTAGGCTTATATCTTCATTGTTATACCTTAAATATAACTTTTTAGGAAAAAACAAATAATCGACATGATTATCCGATGAATTTGCTTTTGAAAAAAACAGCTCTGAAGATTTTGGAGCAGTGAAATGAAATATTTTTGATAAATTTAATAAAGTTTTAAAAGAATTTTCAGGCAATATACTATTCATATCCAAATAATATAATTTTTGCAACCTATGCTTCAATTCTTTGATTTTCACACTTAAAATATAAAAATCTCCGTACTTGTCGTCGGCGTATTCTTTAACGGTGTTTAATGTTGGATTTCCATTTTGATCAGGATATGCATAGGGAACTTGAATTTTAAAATTCTCTTGCACGGGATATTTTTCTATATCAATTTGACTTTGAATTTTGTCTTTTGGATGCTGCAAGTTTCCGTAATGATTTACTATTGGTCTTAAAACCGATATCGGATCCCTTACAACACATATAGCTGGAATTTTTTTTTGAATTAAATTATAAAATTTAACTCCAAGATTAAAATTAGCTTTGGTTAAACATCCGGCTAAAATAATAACATTGTAGTCATTTTTCCTGATTAACATACGATATGAGTCTAAATATTGAAATACAGGATCCCCCCAGTGCCTATTTAATGAAATATCGCACAATCTTAAGTATCTTGTCATAGCAGTTGTGCCAGCTCCATGAATTAA
>NZ_JACHTR010000072.1:0-1129 GCF_020135975.1 Campylobacter sp. W0014
AACCCCATTTACCACCACAAATTTACAAACATAAAGTTCTTGTTTTCTATCTTCATCTTCTAAGATTTCATCTAGTCCTTGTGCGATTTGAAGTTTTAAATTTTTCATTTTTGCAGGGGCTAAAAAACTAAAATGATATTCATTTAATTCTTTATTATCTTTTAAGGAATTTCTAATAATTTTATCATATTCATGTAGCTGTGTAAAATACCCTGCTCCTAAATCTTTATTTTCAAATTTTTTATAAGCATCTTTATAGGCTTTAGGGATATTTTTAGGGATAATAAAATAAAGTTTGATTAAATTAGTATCAAAGCTAAGATTTAATTCTTTAAATTCATAATCTTTACTAAAGTCTTGTTTGAATTGATTAAGAATATTTATATCCTCTATATCTTTTAAATCTTTTTGTTCTATATTGAATTCATTTAAAGCCTTATCTTGTTCTTTTTTTTCATTATTAATTAAAAGATTATAAATAGGTAAATTATCTTTTTGAAATCTATCACTTTTATAATGAAGTCTTATTATAGGCTCTTTTAATTCTGCTATATTATTACTTTGTTTTTCTAACCCTTCTTTGGGATTAAAACTATGATCATATTTAAACTTAGTAGGAGTAAAGCTTACTTTTAAAGGAAAGCCTTTATCTGTAATGCAAGCTGAGATGAGTTCTTGTAAGATTACAAATTCATTATTAACTTTCTTTTGAGATAAGGAGCCTTTAATATCCACTACCTTAGTACAAGGAACACTTACACCTGCTATAGTATTAGGACAAGCTACTATACTAGAATCAAGCAAATCACTTTCTAGCATTATAGGGATACCATCATCTTTAAAAGTTTTTCCTTTGTTTGATTTAAGTATAACTTTACCTCCATGGATACATTCTACATTTTGATTTTCTAAAAGAGCATGAAGTTTAGCTATAGCTTGTTTTTTATCTACTTGTGTGGTTTTTTGTTCTTTTAAAGTGTTTGAAATTAAGTCTTTATACTCTAAGCTTTGTTTGCTTAAACATTCTAATTTAATATTTAAAGAATTTTCTATAATAGAATAATTAAGCAAGCAAAGTTCATCATTTTTATAAAAGATACTAAGTCTTCCTAAACCACTGCTTTCATCT
>NZ_JACHTR010000073.1:0-1041 GCF_020135975.1 Campylobacter sp. W0014
GTTTAAATACCAATCATACATCATTTTGATCCCTTCTTCTAGTTCGATTTTATGTTTCCAGCCTAAAGAATGGATTTTGGAGCAATCTGTTATCCTATTAAATTTGCCTTCTGGCTTACTTACATCAAAAACAAGATTTCCTTTAAAACCCACTATTTCTTTTATCATCAAAGCTAAATCTTTGATAGATATATTCTTATTAACTCCTATATTAATATGGGTATTTTGAATTTCTTTGTCATTTTTATCATGCAAATCAGAAAAATTAATATTTTCCATGATATAAACACAGGCTTGCGCTAAATCTTTACTGTGTAAAAATTCTCTAGTTTGCTTACCGCTACCCCAAATTTCAACACTATTTTCAACAATTCCAAAATTTTTAAGATAAGTAATGGCTTTTTGAATATCATTTATATTTAAATCTTTTAACACTTCATCATATTTTTTTTCATTTAATAATTTTGCTAGATGAAATTTTCTTACCAAAGCAGGCATTACATGAGATTTTTCTAAATCAAATTTATCATTATTTCCATATAAATTAATAGGAGCTAAAGCAATAAAATTGGTTTTATATTGTATATTGTAAGATTCGCACATTTTTACACCAGCTACCTTTGATATAGCATAAGATTCATTGGAATAATTTAACTTTCCTGTCAATAAATCCTCTTCTTTTGTAAAAATTAAATTATCTGGATATATAGAAGTAGAGGCTATGAAAATTAATTTTTTAACTTTATATAGATAAGAAGAATGGATAACATTGTTTTGAATTTGCAAATTTTCATAAATAAAATCTGCCCTATAAGTATTATTTGCCAATATTCCACCTGCTTTAGCTGCTGCTAAAATAACATATTCTGGTTTTTCTTTTTCAAAAAAATCAGCTACTGCTTTTTGATTGGTCAAATCAAGTTCTTCATGAGTTCTATAAATCAAATTACTATACCCTTGATTTATCAATTCTTCTACTATAGCAGTACCTACAAGCCCTCTATGACCTGCTATATAAATTTTAGAATTTTTATTCATTTT
>NZ_JACHTR010000074.1:0-1030 GCF_020135975.1 Campylobacter sp. W0014
GCAATTAATCAAGAATTAATCAGTAAAAATACTTTAATTTTTGATGAAAAAATGCAAAAAGTGAATTTGTGCGAAATTACTGCCATTGATAATTTAAAAACTATAAATAATAGTTTAAACACTAGTAATTTAAATTTAACAGAGTCAAAAATAAACAATGATTTGGCTGTTTTAAATTTAAAATTCGAAAATTTAAGTGATGAGATTAAACAAGAAGCTAGAAATAAAGTAAAAATACTTAAACAAGTTGAAAAATATATTGAAGGTGGATTAAAACAAAAAAGAGCTTTAGAAATATTAAATATTAAAAAAGATGTGTTTATGAAATGGCAACAATCTTTCAAGACACATGGCATTCTAGGTTTAGTTGATACAAGAGGTCTTCATCGCAAAGATAAAACCAAGCTTAGCACTTGGATGCAAGAATATGCCTTAAGAGAGTATCGTACCTTTGCATCAGGTGGATTTAACTTTACTGAACTTTGGTGGCAAATTCACAAAGAGGCAGCACAAAAGGAAAGCTATGATTTCATAGGTTTTGATTTGGGAAAGGTAAAGCCACTTTTTAGTGTAAAAACCTTACAAAACTTTATTAAAAACTACTACAAAGATAAACCATTAGAACATTGCATTATCACTCAGGGTTTAGATAAAGCAAAAAGTAAGTTTCTACCTGCACAAGGCAATCAAAGAGAGCTTTATGACATGAAAAACATGTGTTGGCAAATCGATAGCTCTCCAGCTGATATTATAGTAAGAGATGATGAAACCTTAGAACCTTTTCGCCCTCACATCTTAAGTGTCGTTGATGTTTTTAGCGGTATGGGTGTGGCTACTTTAGTAAGTAAATCAAATTCTTTAAGCTTAACGCGTCTTTTATGGAAAGCAATTGATAAATTTGGTAAGCCTGATATGATAAAAGGAGATAATGGAAAAGATTATCTTTCTAAAGATTTTCAAAGCCTACTTGATGGGCTTAATATTACCTATGATGCAGCTATTGCTTATGCAGGAGAGCAAAAAGCTTTAG
>NZ_JACHTR010000075.1:0-1019 GCF_020135975.1 Campylobacter sp. W0014
AACTGGAAAGAAATTTATGAAGATGATATTCTTTATAATCCATTTTTTAAAAGCTCTATTGAAGCGTATCAATATAAAGAAAATCAAAAAGTAAGTGTGGAAGATTTTTTTAAAAATATTCTCAAAATAGGTTTTAAGGGTTTATGGTTTGGTTGGCAAGGTATGGTTGATTTTAATTTTCTAAAAAATATTAAACTTAAATTTATAGATCAAATGACCTATATAGAAGATTTTCCTTTTGGAATAATGTTATTTGCCCAATGCAATAATATCTATATACTTACAGAAAAATTATATTACTATCGCATAAGAAAAGGTAGTAATATGAATCACAAAAATGAATCTGAAAATACCTTGTATCGCAGAAAAAGTCACCATTTCCTAGCAGCTTTTATCATTCTTGATTATTTAGAAAAAACTAATCTTAAACATAAGAATCTACTAAAACAAACTCTTATTAAAGCAATTGAATATTTAAGATTTGAAGTAGTCCGTTTTTCAAAAGAAAATAGACAAGAAAAAATATATCTTTGCTTTAAAAAATTATTTGATTTTTCAAATGACGTAAATTCAAACATAAAATTCATATCTGAACTTATAGATGATAATATAAATTTTTTTTGCAAATACGGCACAGCTAAACAAAGAATTCAAAACCAACTTCCCTATAAACTTGGCCAAACAATGATCATGCGCTCCGCTTCTTTTTCAAAAATACTATCAATGCCATTTTACTTAATATCCACATTTTTAAACCATAAACTACAACAAAAAATCTATCAAAAAAAGATTGAAAAAAATCCTTCTTTAAAGCTACCTCGTTTAAAATCTTATCCTGACTATCAAGAAGCCTTAAAAGAAAAAGAATCTTTCACCTATAAGCTTGGAAAAGCTTTGATAAAAGCTCATAATAATTGGTATAAAGGCGGATATATCAAATTGTGGTTTGAAATAAGAAGACTTAAAGGAGAATTTCATATAGAAAGTAGCTAAGTTTTTATATTTTTTAAAATTAAATA
>NZ_JACHTR010000076.1:0-959 GCF_020135975.1 Campylobacter sp. W0014
AAAAAATCACTCATCTAAGCAATGATGGTCAAAATCTTTTAAAAAATATAGAGAAGCTAAGACTCAAACCTTATAATGATCAAAATGGAAAAGAAATTACTTCATATGTTAAAGGTGCAACTATCGGATATGGACATCTTATAGGGCAAAATGAATGGGATTTGTATAAAAATGGTATTACTTTACAAGAAGCGGATAAATTGTTTAAAAGCGATTTGTTACCCTTTGAAAATGCCGTAAAAAATTCAATAAACTCTTCCTTAGCACAGAACGAATTTGATGCCTTGGTTATATTATGTTTTAATATAGGGATTGATAATTTTAAAAATTCTTCTGTTGCTAAAATCATCAATGGAGAGAAAACGGGTTATAAAACATTAAAGGAAGCTTGGATGGCGTGGAACAAAAGTCAAAATAAAGTAATGCAGGGACTAATTAATAGGAGAAATGCTGAATATAAGCTTTATACTCAAGGAGGTTATGAAAAATGGTAATTTTTAAAAATATATTATTGTTTTTATTTTTTAGTACTTATTTGTTAGCACAAGAGGATTTTACTCCACTAGAGCAATGTACCTATGAAAATGAAAAGTTTTGGATAAAAATTTTAAATCTATGTCCAGAGGGTAATATAACTTGTGATAAGGTTGTATATGTGGGTGTCAATAAAAATAATGGAAAATATATTATCTTAAACGGTAAGTCTATTAGTGATGTAAATATGAATTTTAAAGGATATGTTTTTAAAAATGGTATTTATGAATACAATATTTTTAATAATTTTTTATATATTTCTAAAAACAAGCAGATTATACAAGAATATCGTCTGAAATTATGTGAAAAATAGACGCAACAAAGGCAGCAAACAACAACAAATACCTAGAATATGTAAAAAGTTAAAAAGATGCAATAAGAATTACAAGAAGTTTTTAAAGTTATAAAAATCCCAATTAATAAAA
>NZ_JACHTR010000077.1:0-926 GCF_020135975.1 Campylobacter sp. W0014
ATATCCTCATAATTAGCCTTATGTCTTTTCTTTGGATCTAAAACCACTTTATATTGAAATTCCCAACCATATTCTTCACTGTGTTTTGTTTCATCTATCACTTTAAATTCATCAATCTCAGGATATTTAAGACTTGTTTGATCGTTTTGTATGAGTTCTAAAAGTTCATCATAGCCTATACCTAGTTTATTGATTTTAGCTTTAGATATAAGAGGATTAACATTGTAATCTTTTAAATATAAAGCATCCAATTGATAATATTTTTTAGGAACTTTTTTTTCATTATAAGTTATATTTTCTCCATATAAATATTTAAAAACCTCTTTAGGATCTTTATATTCATATTCTTTATAATAAAACTGATCTTGATTTAAAGGCAAATAAGTTTTTAAAAGCTTTTCATCTTTTAAAAATACTTTTCTAATAGAATTAGGGATAATATCATAAATAATATCATAAAGAGTGATATCGTTGATATATAAATGATCAATACGACCCCAAGCACCAAGTGCTGTTGCAGTGTCTATAATGTTAAAAAATTCGTCATCTTTGTGATTAAAATTTTCAAGCTTTAATTGATGAATAGCATCAAGAAGATTATAACTTTTGTGATTAGAAGTAGAAGTGAAATTTTTTAAAAACTCTTCATAGTCTAAATTAGGATTATTTGTAAGTTGTTTTTGTTTTTCATAGAGTTTAATAGTAAGCCATTGTGAAAAAACAAGTTGAATGAAAGGATATTGTTTAACTAGATTAGAAAAATCATCCTTATGTTTTTCTCCAAATTCAAAAACTTCTAAAATAACATTTT
Organism: Campylobacter sp. W0014; assembly: GCF_020135975.1. NCBI lineage: Bacteria > Pseudomonadati > Campylobacterota > Epsilonproteobacteria > Campylobacterales > Campylobacteraceae > Campylobacter > Campylobacter sp. W0014. Next base: position 812 of record NZ_JACHTR010000077.1, read on the forward strand.
TAGGAAGTTCTACTCCAAAGGCATTGTATTCATTGTCTTTTAGAGTGTTTAAATTTGTGATAAGATTTTTGGTGAGATTGTCACTATAATATTTATCTTGTATAAGACTAAAATT
>NZ_JACHTR010000078.1:0-915 GCF_020135975.1 Campylobacter sp. W0014
TTACTTCAATCTCACATTCATAATCATATTAGATAAAAAGATACTATCTTTATCAAAGTCTTTTGAGTTATATTCATTTTTTGATTGCATAGTTTGCATTAAAGTTGAAAGATTATATAAACTTAAACTTTCTAATATATTTATGAGTTCTATCTTGCTTAAAGTATTAAAATCATTTAACAATCTAAGATAATTACTTATAATAGAAGAAGAATTTATATTATGAAATACAATTTTATTTTTTATATCTTTTTTAATAAAAAATTGATTATTTTTTATATAAAAATAATTTCTAAAATGATTATTGCTTATTATTTGATTATAAAAACTTAAAAGACTTTCTTTGCTGTTTAAGTCTATAAAATTAAGATAAAAATTCTTTTCTTCTAAGGCTAATTTTAAAGCATTGAGATTTGCAAAAGAAGTATTAAGATTTTCATCATTCTTTAAAGCATAAACGATATTTTCTTGTTCTTGTTTTTGGGTAATAGCATATTGTAATAAAGGGTTTTTATAGTATGTATCACTATTGATTAAAACATTGATATAAAAAGCTTCTTTGCTTTTTTGAGTTAATTGAAGCAAGGATAAAAGTGTAGAAGGGATATAAAAAGAATCAAGCTTTAAGTTTAAATATTTATCATAAGTATTTATATAAGTTAATTCTTGATTAAAATCTAAAGGCTGTTCTTTTAAATTTAAAAGCATTGTTCCACCTAATCCTAATAAAGCTAGATTTTTGAAATTCTCTAAAGCTTTTCTTTTTTCCAAATCGATTTGAAGTATTTTTTGCATTGTTTTTCCTTTCTTTTGTGGTTTACTCTTTAATATTATGCTCTTTAGCATAAGCTAGTATCTTAACTCTTAAATCCTCTGGAAAATTATATCTATATATAGCAGGAATTCTTGGATCAA
>NZ_JACHTR010000079.1:0-871 GCF_020135975.1 Campylobacter sp. W0014
AATCAATGGGGAAAGAGCCTTTGGATTATGGCGAGCTTATGAAGCAAGCTGAAGAAAAAGCAAAAGCTAGTGGCTTATTTGACTAAAAATATCTACTCAATATCAATTACATATAATATAAATATCTAAAACAAATATTAACTAGAGATTTTAGCCTCTAGTTAATTTCTTGTCAGAATTTTCTTTTGTTAAGCACACTATTTGTATTTTAATTTCTTTTGTTACAAATTCTAACCCTTTCAAAAGCATTAAGTCATTAAAATCACTCATACATTGAGAGCTTTGTTCTTGTGTAAAATTTGGTAAAATTACACTAACATTAGAATATTTTTCTTTAATCTCTAAAGTTGTTTTTTCCTGTGTTTTCTAAGCCTTTTAACTCTTTTTTACATCATTATCAGCAAATATTGTGATATTTTTATCAGGATAGAGGGTATTTAACTTTTTTACTACATTTTCTAAATTTCCTGCATCTACTGCCATAATAATAGGTTTATTTAAAGCTTTATATAATGTAGTACCAGTAGCAAAACCTTCACATAAGTAAAATTCTTTTAAATTATGAAGTGTTTTAGCTCCTATAAATATGAAAACAACCTTGTTTTTTTGCAAGATATTCTACATTGATCTTTTTTTATTTGATTATGTAATTCTTGAGAGGTTTTTAAATTACCATTGTAGTTTTTTTCTACTTGCATTTTCCAATTTTCTTTATACCTGTTTTAAAATTTTGCACAAATCCTGCAGGAAAATTATTGTTTAAATATCCAATATAAGCACCACTTAATTCTCTGCCTTTATCATTAGTTGTTTTTACTCTATGAATTTTACCATCCATGATAGGTGAACCATCAATAATTAATCCTTTTTC
>NZ_JACHTR010000080.1:0-866 GCF_020135975.1 Campylobacter sp. W0014
AAAGTAGGCAAATACACCCAAGAATATTCTAAAGCTTTGTTTGAAGCTGATCGTATCTTAAGAACTTCCCCTTATATCAACTATCAACCCCAATACCTAGATCCTGAATTTCACACAGGAGAGAAATCTACTTTGCTTGAATTTAAAGATTGGCAAAACATTTATTTAAAAGATCCTATCAAAGGAAGCATAGCTCCTTGGACTAAAGCAGAAAAAGCTTATTATAATTCACTAAAAACTAAAAAAGAAAGATATAAATATTTAGTTATTAGAAGTGGTATAAGAAGTGTTGTTATAGATATACCTTATGAAGCCATAGGAGCTGTAGATGAAAAAGGAAATGTAGATCCTAAATATGAAAAATTATATAGAATAGTAGATGATAATAAACATAATCTAAGATCAAGTTTATTTCATAATGAATGGGGTATGGCAGCAGGAATATTAGGTGATTATAAATACCTAGCTAATGATATGTTTCAAAATGGTTTTAATGCAAGATTTATACAAGCGACTATACTTTATATACAACTAAGTGGAGGAAGTAGTATATTAGATAAACCTAATTTATTAGGTGCTGTTTATGGTTATGCAGATATTGCAGTAGGAAGTGGTTTAGTAGGAGTGCATAAAAATCCTTTAAGAGAACAAGAGATCAAAACCTTAGCTAAGACTTTAAAACCTGATGAATTTGGTATGCTTCCTTTTATAGATGAGATTATGGGAGTAGATTGGGTGATTGATTATAACGAATATCAAATTTCTGAAGATGAATTTGGAGATATATACAAAGCCTTAAGAAGTGATGTGGTTGAGGGTAAATTAAAAGATCCAAGGGATATAGATTCTACTTATGAAAGCAGAAG
>NZ_JACHTR010000081.1:0-804 GCF_020135975.1 Campylobacter sp. W0014
TTTCTCTTTTCTGAGTTCCATTGCTTCTTTAAGGAAAGTGGTATTAATGTCGCTAAAACCGCTTACATGTGAAATGATTTTTTCAAATTCTTCATCACTTAAGCTTAACAAATAAGGCATTACATGGGGCTTTATAATGGCATTAACTTTTGTGTAAAGGCTATTTTCTATCCGAGAATCAGGATCAGTACTAAAAATAACATTGGGTTCGTGGTGTTCTTTAACTTTATCTCCGAAGGTGTATATCACTATATCTCCTGGATCTAGCATAGGTGCAAATGGCAAACTACGAGAATATACAAAAAAAGTTCCTAAAGGAAAAATCAAATCATTTTTAATATAATACTCAATCACAAGTTTTTCTTTTGTGACATAAATTCTTTTAATATTTGCCATTTTATAGATATTTTGTGCAAGTCCATATATAACTAAAAGAAATGTAAAAAAAACTATAAACCATTTATAATCTATTTCTTTGCTAGGATTAAATAATCTAGGAAACAAATAAAGCATAAAACATAAAAATACAATATTTGTTATCCAAAAAAGCAAAAATCCAATATGTTTTTTTCTTTCAAAAATAATTTCATCTTGAGTGTCTTGTTCTTTGATTTCTGGGTTGTTACTCATTTTTATCCTTTATCTATTCTGCTCTTACCTCTCCACCTCTAACCACAAGTCCATTAGAGTCTATAGTTACTTCAACTCCACCTGCTTTAATAATAACACAATCTCCCTTAGTAACAATTTGAGTATCGCCTACTTGGTGGAGGATTTGATTGCCTGCCTTTACTTCACAATCTG
>NZ_JACHTR010000082.1:0-788 GCF_020135975.1 Campylobacter sp. W0014
AAAAGATTTCTTAAAATCTTTTCTTCTTAACATCTTCTAATATATTATTAGCTATATCACTAACTGTATTAGAAATGATTGCACTCTCATTAGCAATTTCTACATTGTCTTTAGTGGTTTGATCAATAGCAGCTACACTTTCATTGATTTGAGTAATACCTGTAGTTTGTTCTTTAATAGATTCTGCCATATCATTAATAGATTGAACCAATAAATTTGTATTAGCTTCTATTTCAGATAAAGACTTTTGAGTTCTTTCTGCTAGTTTTCTAACTTCATCAGCCACAACAGCAAATCCTCGTCCATGTTCTCCTGCACGTGCAGCTTCTATAGCAGCATTTAATGCTAAAAGATTGATTTGATCTGCAATATCTCCAATAATACCTGTAACGTTTTTAATCTCTTCTGATTGAGTGATAACATCAGAAGTTTTTACAGAAACATTTTGCATAGAAGAAGTGATTTCTTCTAAAGCAGCAGCTGTTTCTTCTAAAGAAGCTGCTTGAGAATTAGAAGAACTAGTTAGGTTTTGAACAGCGTTTTGTAATTTAGAACTCTCACTTGCTAAGTGATTAGCAAATTCAGAACTTTGTTTTAACATCTTAATGATTTCTTCACCTAAAGCATTAGTGGTTACTTCAACACTACCTTTAGCATTTTCTAATTTGTTTCTAAAATCTAAGCTCTTATATTCTTCAAAGATTTTATGAATAGCATTCATATCAGATCCTACTTTTTCTTGTAAGACATCTAAGAGTTTATTTAAAACATTTTTGAGTTCTATAAGT
>NZ_JACHTR010000083.1:0-767 GCF_020135975.1 Campylobacter sp. W0014
TTTATACAAAGCTCTAATTGATTTGTTTCTTGTATTCTTTTTTCTAAATAGTATTTAAACAAAGTCCAATTAAAAGAGCTTTCTACAAAACCTTTTCCACCATAGGCTAAAGTTCTAAATTGTCCAAAATCTCTTTGATAGTGTCCCTCATGTTTATCAAGATTTTGATAATCTTTTGTGTGAGAAAATCCATCTTCAGCGTAAGCTAAGTCTTGCCCTATAAAGATAATATTTTTATGTCTTAAAAATACAGCTAAACCGTAAGCTATATTTGCCACACTGTGTCCTTCTGATAATTCTCCAAATTTTTGAACCTTTAAATATCTTATAAATTTAGAACCCCTATGAGCCAACATAAAATTTCTATTATTGCTTTTTAAATTTCTTATGGTTTGAGGGTGGGTTAAATGAGTTGTGATAAATAAAATATCTTGATCAAATTCTTTAAAATCATTGTTAAAAAATTCTGAAGTTAGAAGAATTCTTTCCAAAGATAAAACATAATCAGGCTTGATGTTATGTTTTGCTAGGATAGGATAGGAAGAATCAGCTGCTATGATGGTTGCTTTATTTGCGTATTGCTTTAAAGTATCAAGTTGTTTAGTAAGGCTGGGTCCTGTTGAAACGATGATAGCTGTATCGCTAAGATTTTCTCTTTGTTTGAGTAAGTTTTGATACGGGGCATGGGTTAGCATAACTGGAAGATTATAAATAAGTTGCTCTATACCTTGTAAAACATCTTGAGAGTTGCTACCATTTAAAAGTAC
>NZ_JACHTR010000084.1:0-764 GCF_020135975.1 Campylobacter sp. W0014
GTAGAAAAATTAAATTGTTTAAAGCGATCAATATCTTTTTCTAAAGTATAGCGAAATAAATTCCATGTTTCATTCGTATAAACCTTGTTCTTTCCACCATAAGCCATAGTTTGCATATCATAAATAATTTTATCTTTATCTAAATCATCAAAACTACCAAAAACATGATCATTTGGATGAGAACTTCCATCTTTAGCGTAAGCTAAGTCTTGCCCTATAAAGATAATATTTTTATGTTTTAAGCGCATAGCCAAGCCATAAGCTAAGTGTGCAACACTATGACCTCCCATTAATCCTATAAAATAAATAAATTTTAAATATTCCACAAATCCAACTCCCCTATGAGCCAACATAAAATTTCTATTATTGCTTTTTAAATTTCTTATGGTTTGAGGGTGGGTTAAATGGGTTGTGATAAATAAAATATCTTGATCAAATTCTTTAAAATCATTGTTAAAAAATTCTGAGGTTTCTGGAACTCTTTCTAAAGATAAAACATAATCAGGCTTGATGTTATGTTTTGCTAGGATAGGATAGGAAGAATCAGCTGCTATGATGGTTGCTTTATTTGCGTATTGCTTTAAAGTATCAAGTTGTTTAGTAAGGCTGGGTCCTGTTGAAACGATGATAGCTGTATCGCTAAGATTTTCTCTTTGTTTGAGTAAGTTTTGATACGGAGCATGGGTTAGCATAACTGGAAGATTATAAATAAGTTGCTCTATGCCTTGTAAAGCATCTAAGGGATCATTGCCACTGGTGCATAT
>NZ_JACHTR010000085.1:0-756 GCF_020135975.1 Campylobacter sp. W0014
TAAAAACACGAACTCATAATTATCTGGCAAAGGCAAATTCATTTCCCATGCAAGTTCAGCCGGTATAGTTTTATAATTTATTTTTTCTTTTTCATCATTAAGTTTTTTAGGATCAAGTAAAGATGGATAAGGATGGTTTTCTTTTTTGTATTTTTCATTAAAATCATTTGACAATAACCATTCTTCTATAAGGTTAAAATTCTTTATAACATAATCAAAATTATGAAAGATATTTTCTATAATAGGTTTATAATCTTTATGGGTTTTTAATAGCTTTTCTATTTGTAAAATTTTTTCCAAAAATAAAGATTTATTACTTAAAAGATCTTTAGGAATTTCTACATCATATATTTTAAATTGATCAAATGTTTTTTTAAATATTTGAAATTCTTTATTGGCTTTTTTTATATTTTTAGCCAATGTAAAAATACTTCCTTTATACCAAGTTTTAAAAGTTTTGATTAGAACTTCACCTAACATATAAGATAAATGAAATTGATATTTTAAAGCTTGTTTATAATCAGGACATTTTTCTAAGTTGGGATATTTTAAAGAAGGAAAGACTTTAACGGTTTCTTGATAGATTAATTTTTCTTTTTTATATTGTTTTATAATGCTATAAAGCTTTTTAAATAAGCTTAAATACCCCCCCCCATTTTTATTATATTCGATCATAGCTTGACCGAGTTTATAAGCTAAATGGTTTTTGATTCTTTCTATGGCTGATTTTGGGTTTTGCATGGTAAGGGTCCTTTA
>NZ_JACHTR010000086.1:0-751 GCF_020135975.1 Campylobacter sp. W0014
TAATCAAAATACTATCATACATAAGGATGAGATAAGGAATGTGAAGGGAAATAAAAAGGAAGTGGTTGAGGGGCATTATGATATTAATATCAGCGATAAAATGCAAGTATTAAGCGAGAAAGAGATGGATTATAAAAGCAAAGACAATATTCTTTTTACAAGTAATGAATCCATAGGATTTGAAAGTGATAAAAATACAAGCATGGTAGCTGATAATATCACAACTTACGCAAAAACTATTCATGAGTTAAAAGCCGATAGCGAAGCGACTATACAGGTAGGAGAAACAATTATTAATGCAAAACCTGATTGTGTTATCATTAAAGCAGGTGGAGTTGAAGTAATTATAGACTCTAATGGACTTGTGGTCAAAGGTGGAGAGCTTAAAGCAGAGTAAAGGATAAACAATGAATAAACCTTTTTACAAACTTAAAAGATTTTATATACCTTGTGGTGTGCTTGTAGCTTTGATTATTTTTACAAGCTTAACTTATCATTTTTTACATCGCCCTTTAGAGCTTATTTTTTGGGATAGATATTATCATGAAAAAGAATATCAAAATGCTAAAGATATATACAAACTATTTAAGAGCAACGAAGAAGAATTTAAAAAAGTTTTTGTAGAACAAAACTTAAATCAAGAATTAAAACTTAATCAAAAAGAATTATTAAATTATATGCATAACTTTAAAAAAGATTTTAAATTTATGCAAATTTTAGGTTTGGATAATGCTTATCTTAAAGCTCTTAA
>NZ_JACHTR010000087.1:0-698 GCF_020135975.1 Campylobacter sp. W0014
GGTTTATCCCTCTTCACCCCACACCCCTACCCCAGATATTCTAAAGAATACGAATTTGCCCTAGCAAAGAAAAAAGAACTTATAACTAAAACAAGCATAGCTTCTAATTCCTATAACTTTATGGATGAAGAGTATTTAAAAAACATACAAGATTTACAAGAACAAGATCAAATCATTGATCAAGAAGAACAAAAATATCAACTTGCTTTAAAACTTTACAAAGAAGATAGTAAAATCAAAAATGAGATTTTTAATTCTTTATTTAAATCCTTAAATAAAAATCTAAGCTTTCAATTAAAACAAGAAAGAAATACTTTTTTAAATCCAAATCAAAGTTTAAACATTATCGCTACTAAAAAATACTCATTAAAGACTTTAAATTTACAAGATATTGATAATATTAATATCAACTCAGAATTTGCTTATTTAAGAACTTTGTTTTTATGTGAAGCTTTTTTAGTTTTAGATAATAATGATAAAGCTTTATTAAATGAAAAAATAGCTAAAGAAATTTTAGAATATGATGAAGATGAATATATTCTTTTTATTTTCCACAAAACCAAACTAAACGATACTTATTTAAAAGCAAGAAAAGAACTTTATAAAAGTATTGATGAATTTAAAAAACTTGGCTTTAAAGATTTAGAAAATGCTTATCAAACTTATATGAATTCTTTGATTGTAAATAAAGAAATAAA
>NZ_JACHTR010000088.1:0-644 GCF_020135975.1 Campylobacter sp. W0014
CTTTGTTTTCATTACGACCATAATTTAGTCCTTTTGGTAATTGTTCCAAATCTGCTTTGCTAAAACTTGTTTTATCATTTGGAAATGCACTTATTACTTGATTAAAGCTATTATAATAGGATTTAACAATAGAAGCCATATCAAAACTATTATAATAGTTTCCACTAGTTTCATCAGCCATACCATTTTGATTAAATCTCTCTATCTCATCCAAAGTAGATTTATGTATCTTAAAATCATTTGGCAATCCTGCGGCTTTATTAAAATCACTTCCCATATAACCATCTTTATCTACACTATAACCATAGGCTGTATCAGTGCTTAAATCTACTTGTTTATATTTTAGAGTATAAATAGAGTTTTTAAATTCACTAGATATATCATAATTAGGAGAACTTGTCTTACTACTTATACTAAAATTAGTATTATTGCTAGTATTTGTTGTATTAGTAGAATTTAATATTTCACTTCTTGCTAGAGTTTGTGAATTTTTACTTTCTATATCACTTAACTTGCTGGCATTTTGTTTTAAAAAAGCATTAGCAAAACTTATTTTAGAATTTTCTTTACTTTCTTTATTAGCTTTTGCTTGTGAAAGTATAGAAGTATAGTTTGAGTTATCATTGATGCTAAAGATACTCATA
>NZ_JACHTR010000089.1:0-640 GCF_020135975.1 Campylobacter sp. W0014
GGCTTTAAAGCTTGGGGTAAAGATAATATTCTTTTTTAATAAAGTTAAAGTATTAGAATAAGATTTGCTTAAATTTAAATCTTTTAAATTTAAATGATCATTAATATTAATAGAATTAGCTAAGATGGCATCATCAATTAAGATTTGAGTATTAGCAATAATAATAAAGTCTTTAAGCAAAGAAGCTTTATCTTGTTTTTCTTCATCTTGATTTTTTATTTCTTCTTGATGATTAAACTCCTTATAATTTAAAGTGATAAAATCTCCTAAGCTAAGATGATAAATATTACTTTTTGCTAGTAAGCTTTCATTTAATACTAAGGCTCTTTTTTCTTTAAGAGAAGGCTTAGTCTTTAAATCAATGCTTTTTGTAAAAGAATATTCACTCTCATAAAAATGTTCATTATAATAAGCTTTGTTATTAAGTTCTTGTTCATAAGGAACTTTACTAGAGTGTAAAGATAAAAGATTTAAAGGAGTGTTAGCATTAATACTAGAATGTGTAAAAGAATTAGTTCTTAAACTTTGCTCTTTATAAATAGAAGAAATACAAGCTTGATTTAAAATATTATTAACATTAGGATTATACTCAATTTCTTTATTTTTTACATTTTTATATACATCACAAAAATAAATAGTG
>NZ_JACHTR010000090.1:0-636 GCF_020135975.1 Campylobacter sp. W0014
TATAAACCCCAATACCTAGATCCTAACTTTTATACAGGGCAAAAATCCACTCTAGTTGAATTTAAAGAATGGCAAAGTATTTATTTAAAAGATCCTATAAAAGGAGCTATAGCTCCTTGGACTAAAGCAGAAAAAGCTTATTATAAATCTTTAAAAACTAAAAGAGAAAGATATAAATATTTAGCAATAAGAAGTGGATTAAGATCTGTGGTTATAGATATACCCTATGATGCTTATGCTAATGTAGATGAAAAAGGAAGATTGGTTAATGAAGATTATGCCTATATTTATGATGAAGTAAGTTCTCATCGTGGAACATTAAAATCTTATTCTTTCTTTAATGAATGGGAATTGTCTGCTTTACTTTTGGGAAATATTAAAGCTAGTCCTACAGCTGCCGTAGGATTTAAAGCAAGACAACAACAAGCATTGTTTTTACAAGCTCAACTTGGAGATAAAAATGCTTTTAAAAGTTTAGGTTTAGCAGTATTGTGTTCTAATTCTTTTCTTACAGGGCAACATTGGAATAAGCTTAGAGCAAAAATGATTTACGATTTACACGATCATCATTATGAGAGTTTATTAGATGAATTTGGTATGCTTCCTTTTTTAGATGAGATTATAGGAGTAGATTGG
>NZ_JACHTR010000091.1:0-635 GCF_020135975.1 Campylobacter sp. W0014
GGAGTTTCTTATTTATATTTAATATTAAAAAATAGCCTTTAAAAATTTAAACTTGATCCTAAAAGTCATATCTTTAGAATAAAAGATAATAAAATAGCTGTTTTTGTATCTAGTGAATTTAGAAAGAATACAATTTATTAGGATTTAGTTTTTGTGAGGTTTTGGTGTATGATAAAGAATGTTTCAAATTTTTTATTGTTAGGGAAAAATTAGCTATAATTTTATTTGACATTAAAGGAGAACTCATGGAAGATTTAAAACTTTTACAAAGGCGTTGGGAAGAAGCTTATGAAGCTATGCCTAAACTTTATGACACACCAGATGGGTTAATAATAAATTTCACCTTTAGTGAAGATACTGATACTATTCTCTTTAAAGAACCTTGGGAAAATTTTGAATTAGATGATGAAGACGAAGAAGCCAAATGGAGATTAAGCTTTTTTAGCATTAGCGAAGATAAACCTTTAGGATATTTAGAATATAAAGAAGCACTAGAAAAACTACAAGATTTTTCTTTAATACAATCAGAAGAAAGAATTTTAATTAGAGCAATGAGTCTAAAAGAACTTGAAAGCCTAGATCTTAAGGAGTTTTAATGCTCCCTCAACCTATATTTTTAGATAAAATCATACAAA
>NZ_JACHTR010000092.1:0-630 GCF_020135975.1 Campylobacter sp. W0014
CTAGCATAGTTGGGGTAAATTAAGACATATAAGGATTATCTATTTATTCTTTATCTAAAATTTATTTCCATGATGTTAATTTCATCTTCTATTTCTTGCGTATTTTTTAAACATAGTTTTATTTTGTTTGCTCCCATTGGGGTTAAAACAGTGAAATATCTAACATTGTTTTCATAAAAGTCCCAAATTTCATCAAATTCTGAATAATTTGCCAACCCATATTCCTTAAATTCACATTCTTTATAGATTGATTTTAAAAATTTTGGCACTTCATTAAGAATAAAAAGTATTTTTATTTGTTCTTTTTGAGAGCTAAGATCTAATTCTTTAACTAGATTATTTTGATATGTTTGTTTGATTGTTTCTATTATTTTTTCATTTCACAATTTTTTAAATCATTAAGATTGACATCTATTTCTTTTTTTTTAACTCTAATTCTTGGGCTTGATAATTTATATTTTTACAATTAGAATTTTGTAATAATAATATATTTAATGTTTCATCACTTTTAAGAATTAATTTTGCTATATTCATCATTTTGATATTTAATTCTAATATAGCATGAAAATCTTTTTTAGATAGAAAACTATTTTTACATTTTTTTAACATCTAAATTTTCATTAGATAAAA
>NZ_JACHTR010000093.1:0-630 GCF_020135975.1 Campylobacter sp. W0014
GTGATTGATTTAAATCGATATAAATTTGCTCTTGATGAAGAAGGTAGAATCATTTGGGCTTTATATGATGATATTGAAAAAGGTAAATTAAAAGATCCAAGAGATATAGATTCTACTTCTGAAAGCAGGAAAGAATTTGATCATTATATGGATGGATATAAAAATGGAATGGTAACTAGATTTGATGTAGATATTAGAAACGAAAGAGATGAAAGATCTGCTAAACTGACTATGGATACCCTAGTATTAAGCGCCAAACTCGCAGCCCTCACTCCTCCTCAAGGCTATCCTAATGCTCCAAGATACTATAGCCCTGAAAGACTAGAAATTATTTATAAAAGACATAAGCTTGATAAACTTCTTGACCCAAGAATCCCTGCTATTTATAGATATAATTTTCCAGAGGATTTAAGAGTTAAGATACTAGCTTATGCTAAAGAGCATAATATAAAAGAGTGAAAATAATGAATTGCATAACTAGACTAGCCACTACTATAATCATGGAAGATGGTTTATATATAGGATGAAAGGATAAAAATGAGTGAAACTTATGAGATTTATACACCTAATGGACTTATATTAGATGTAGAAAAAGAAACAAATAAAATTTTATTAGATGATGGAGGAGCT
>NZ_JACHTR010000094.1:0-628 GCF_020135975.1 Campylobacter sp. W0014
GGAAAATAATTTAAGTCCTGAAGATAGACAAGGTATAGAAAATGCTGTGCTTGCTAAAAAAGATATAATACCGGATTGGATAGCAAATTTTAATAGACAAGATATAGAAGACTTACAAGATAAAACTCAATATTTGCGGGATACTGTAGATAGATTAAAAAACACCGTAAATTCCTACTCCAAGCAATATCCTACTTTAGAACCAATAGCAAGAAAAATAAGAATAATAACCAAACCAACAGAAAACACTTTAAAAATTATGGATTATTCTTTAGAATATGTCCTTAATGGCGAAAGGTCGGTAGTTATTAAAGCTATAGCTGAAGGGGTTGAAACTATTGTTTATACAGTTGGTATTTCTGCGACTGCAATTGCAGCTGGAATTGTGAGTTTGGTTGGTATATTATGTCCAGATTCAGCACCTTTGGTAGCATTTGGTGCCTTTGTAATATTCACTCAAGGAGAGGAGCTGAGTTACTATATATCACAAAAAGCTAAAGAAATAATAATAAATTTTTTAAATCCAAAAATACAATATTTTCCACAAACTATCCATCTGGGCAATGGACAATATTATAAAAATGATAAAAATATAGATGAAATATTCAACAATATATACGAAGTTCTT
>NZ_JACHTR010000095.1:0-603 GCF_020135975.1 Campylobacter sp. W0014
ATTTTTTCCTTCCATTTTTCTAAATTTCTTTGATCTAATTCATCTTCTAAAGGATTAATATTTTCTATTAAAGCTTTTTCTTGAGCTTCAATATGAGTATAAACCATTTTAAAAAATTCTATATGCTCTTTTACCCATAATAAAGATTTATTATAAGAATCTTCTAAAGTTTTTGGATTTAAAACATAAATTCTAGCTAAATTAAGTTCAAATTGAGTTTGCAAAGGACCTAAGATTTCATAAAGATCTGACATATTTTTTCCATCTTCAAGTTTAGTTTTGATTTTATCAATTTCTTGTATGAGATAATTAAGTATTTCTTTACCTTCATTTAAATTTGAGATTAAGTTAAGATTTGAAAAACTTTCTAAGATGTAATTATAAGATTTTAAAAGTTCTTCTTTAAAATCTTTGCAATGTCTTATACTTTTATAAATTTTATAATAAGCTTTAAGTAAAAGTTCATTTTGTTTATCTTGACTTAAATTCTTCACTTTAGGAAAGGGTTTTTTTAGATCTTCTTTGAGTAAAGTTTCACAAACTTCCTTAAAAGGTTTTTCTATGGTTCCTTCTATCCTAGCTCCACCTTCGGTGCAATTGTAA
>NZ_JACHTR010000096.1:0-601 GCF_020135975.1 Campylobacter sp. W0014
TACTATTTATTTTTGTGATGTGTATAAAAATACAAAAACTAAAGAGATAGAATATAATCCTAATATCAACAATATTCTCAATCAAACTTGTATTTCTTCTATCTATAAAGAACAAAGTTTAAGGACTAATTCTTTTACGCATTCTAGTATCAATGCTAACACTCCTTTAAATCTTTTATCTTTACACTCTAGTAAAGTTCCTTATGAACAAGAACTTAATAATAAAGCTTATTATAATGAACACTCTTATGAAAGTGAATATTCTTTTACAAAAAGCATTGATTTAAAGACTAAGCCTTCTCTTAAAGAAAAAAGAGCTTTAGTCTTAAATGAAAGCTTCTTAGCAAAAAGTAATATTTATCATCTTAGTTTAGGAGATTTTATCACTTTAAATTATAATCAAAAAGCTAATTCATCCAATTTACTTAAAGACTTTATTATTATTGCTAATACTCAAATCTTAATTGATGATGCCATCTTAGCTAATTCTATTGATACGAATGATCATTTAAATTTAAAAGATTTAAATTTAAGTAAATCTTATTCTAATACTTTAACTTTATTAAAAAAGAATATTATCTTTACTCCAAGTTTTAAAGCT
>NZ_JACHTR010000097.1:0-578 GCF_020135975.1 Campylobacter sp. W0014
TAGTAAAGACGAAACAATAAATAAAAATAAAAACAAAGAAATAAATAAAAATTTAAATCAAGATGAAAATTCAAATCAAGAAAGTGATACAAAAGAAAATACAAATAGCATAAAAGAACAAGATTTTTATCTTTTATCTTCCCACTCTAAAAACCTAAACCATTTCATCTTAGAAAATAAAGACAAAAATAAAAAAATTATCTTTTTAAATAATACTTCATCGATGTCAAATTTAATCCATATTTATGATAGTCATTGCGATATTTTTATTAAAAATGAATCTTTACTTGACATTAAAAGAATAGAAAAAGAATATGATATTAAATTTAAAGAATTTAATACAAGAGTGTTTTTTTACGAAAAACTTCTTTTAGGTGCAAAAGAAAATAATGAGTTTTTATTTGAAGAAAAAGAAGAAAATTTGCTTTATCATTTTAAATACGATAAAGAGGATTTAAGTTCTTTAAAAGATTTAAGTATAAAATATAATATTTATAATGCAAGGATTAAAAATTATTCTTTACTAGAAGAAAGTTTAAATATCAAATTAAAACCTAAAGAATTTAAAAAAGCAATTG
>NZ_JACHTR010000098.1:0-545 GCF_020135975.1 Campylobacter sp. W0014
ATGAAGTTAAAAAACAACTAAACTCTATTGATTTTCATAATAAACTTAATACCTTTGAAAATCCTACAAAAACAATATCTCAAAAAGATATTACAAGATAATTCATCATACTTAAAATAAAAAATAATTATTTCTTATAATTATTTTGTAAAATATTATATAATAATATTATTTAAAATTAATTTTTATTATATATTAATAAATATTAGTATATTATAGTTACTATAAATATATATAAAATTACAGAAAAAAGGAACTTTTATGCAAAATTTAATTAAACTAAGTTTATTAAGTGTAGTTACTGCTTGTGTTTTTTCTGCTTGCTCTTCAGAGCCAAAAAAGTATGTAATACTATGAAGATCCAAAAAATGCTACAGAGTTAGAATCTAAAATTAAAGAATGTGCAAATGCCTATAAGACAAGTTATTCTAAATCATTTAATTACAAACCACAAGTAAGTACAAAAGAACTTATAGAACAAGCTAGAGAAAATATAAATGAATGATCTTTTTCAAACCCTGGGTGAAAGCATAAAGCAAATCGAC
>NZ_JACHTR010000099.1:0-543 GCF_020135975.1 Campylobacter sp. W0014
ATGCTCACCCACATCTATAACTTCCTAGAAAAAAGCCTTGAAAATTTTAGTGAAAAAATAGCCTTTGTTGAACCTTTTGCTAAAGAAAGAAAAGAAATCACTTATAAAGAATTTGATCTTTATTCTAAAAAAGTTGCCAGTGAAATTTTAAGAACCTTAGATAATGATACCTTACCTTTACAAAAAGCCATTCTTATTATCTTACCTAAAGGCATTGATTGTTTGATTTCTTTTTTTGGCGTAGCCTTAAGTGGAAACTTTTATACACTCTTAGATGAAAAAAGTCCTAAAGAAAGAATAGAAAAAGTTATAGAAGTTTTAAAGCCAAAACTTCTAATTACTTCTAAAGAATTAAAACTAGATTTAAATTTACCTACTCTTTATACACAAGATTTTCAAAGTTTTAATATCGATGAAAATCTAATCACTAAAGCTAAAGAAAAACATATTGATACTAATTTACTTTATGTACTTTTTACCAGTGGGAGCACTGGAATTCCTAAAGGAGTGAGTATAGCCCATAAGAGTGTGATTGATTATACG
>NZ_JACHTR010000100.1:0-520 GCF_020135975.1 Campylobacter sp. W0014
GTTTAGGGAGTGGCTATATTGCTTTAATATGTGCTGTATTTGTTGTTATATATAAACTCAAGAATTTGGAATTTGAGCTTTATATTGTTTTTTTCTTTCCTATCTTGCTATTTTATATTGCTATATTTTGGTTTATTTTTTTAAGTTTTTATAAAAACTTCTTTTTTATTCATCTTTTTTGCTATTGTTTTATGTATATCTTTAATATAATTTTTAATGATTTTTATTTAAATCTTGCAATAATAAATATTTTATTAATGATAATATGGTTTTTTTTTGTTAAATTGCATTTAAAATTTAAATTTTTATTTTTAATGATGTATTTTTGTTTTGAAATTGCAATATTTATAGGAATAATACCTTATGGACTTTTAGAAGGAACTATTTCGAAATGAAAGAAATAATAAAATATTATGTAACAATTTATGTAGATGAGTTATTAGAAGATGAAATGTTAAAGCATGTTGATTTTTCTTTGCTATTTGAAGCAAAATTTTCTCAAATTTCTAAGCAAATCGAC
>NZ_JACHTR010000101.1:0-505 GCF_020135975.1 Campylobacter sp. W0014
GATAGGGAGATAATTCTTACTATCTAAATAGTCATAAGGCGTTCCAATAGTCCTCTTGCCTAAATAATAAAAAATGTCATCTTTCATACCATACTCCTTTATATCATCTGCATTAAGTGTGCAAAAAATCATCACTAAAAGACATATTATTTTTTTCATGGTTATTCCTCTATATTAACTTTTCCTTTGATACTGATACCATTATTATTGATTGTAATTTTACTTGAACCTACTTCTAAAAGAATTTCTTCACCATCGCTTTGTATATTAGCATTTCCTATGAATAGTTGTATTTTTTTCTGAGCTTTTGCAAGAATTTGTTCTTTTGTGTCAATGAGTAAATTTTTATTAATTAAAGTGCTTTGTTTGACACTGCTTAATTTTAAGCAATCATCAGTATAAAGATCGATATTATCTTCTGTGCTTAAAGAATAATTTGATTTAGAACTTATATTAATATCTTTATCGATTTTAATATCCCAAGATCCCTCTAAAATATCTTTTC
>NZ_JACHTR010000102.1:0-503 GCF_020135975.1 Campylobacter sp. W0014
CAAAGCAAAGTACATTTGCAATAAACCACTCATCAAATTCTTCCTCGGTAGCATCACGATAAGATATTCCTGTTTCTTCTTCAAAAGCGACTTCGTATTCTTCTGGATCGATATGATCATACGCATCACTTAAAAAACCCTCTAAATGAGAATTAACAGCCTGCAAAACTTCTTTACTAGGTTTTGTTTTTAAGAATTCTTTAAAATTCTCAAGATTGTCTAAAATTTCAACATCAAATTCCATAATATCTCCTTTTTATTATTTTTTTATCTTTCTTCTTTCTTCATACATTTTAATTTGTTCTGGTCTCTCTAAACTTGTATCAATATTGTATTCTTTAACCAATTGTTCCCAAGTCTTAGCACCTGCTTTTTTTAAGATTGTTTTATTTTTATTTATCCCAAAAGAAATAGCCCTATCTAATGGAGTAGCAGGTTTAAAATAATTGATTTTATCATTTTCAATTTCATTGATAGTGCAATTAGCAGCATTGACATCAGCT
>NZ_JACHTR010000103.1:0-498 GCF_020135975.1 Campylobacter sp. W0014
TCATATAAAGAGGTAATTTATCTTTTAAAAACATTCTAAAATCAATTTCTTCTTTACTTTCATAAAAACAAATGATCTCTTCTTTAAAAATACAAGCAGAGTTTCTTACTTTATCGTGAGAATTAATAATACTTTCTATTTCTCCTAACTCTATTCTATGACCCATGTATTTAATCTGATTATCCGCTCTTCCATAACACAATAATTCTTCAAATTCATTATAAGCAACAATGTCTCCTGTTTTATAGAGTAAATCTAAATAATTATCATGTAAAGGATTTTGTATAAAAGCTTTTTTGGTTTTTTCTTTATCATTGTAATATCCTAAGGATAAAGAAGTTCCTCTTATATATAATTCTCCTTTTTTACCTATTTCTTTAGGACTTATATAATTCATATTTTCATCAAAGACTAGAAGTTCTGTATTTTTACAAGCTTTACCTATAGGTAAGAGTTCATCATCTTTGAAAGGGCGGTTGATAATGTAGTAGGTGCAAA
>NZ_JACHTR010000104.1:0-483 GCF_020135975.1 Campylobacter sp. W0014
AAATCAAAATACTATTATACATAAAGATGAGATAAAGAATGTGAAGGGAGAAAATAAATTATTAATAGAAAAATCTTTAACCCAAACAATAGAAAAAGAATTTTTTCTTAATGTTCATCAAAATTTATCCGCCCACATACAAGATAATACATCCTTAAAGTCCAATTCCATGCAGACAAAGGTAGAAGAGCAATATTCTTTAGAATCAGAAAGTTCTACTTTTGACTTTCAAACAGATTGTGAAGTAAAGGCAGGCAATCAAATCCTCCACCAAGTAGGCGATACTCAAATTGTTACTAAGGGAGATTGTGTTATTATTAAAGCAGGTGGAGTTGAAGTAACTATAGACTCTAATGGACTTGTGGTTAGAGGTGGAGAGATTAAGGCAGAGTAAAATAAATTAAAGGAGTTCTTATGCAAAAGATTTTAATAGTTTTAGGAATTTTCTTAATGTTAGCCATTAGTGCTAATGCTCAATCTCCA
>NZ_JACHTR010000105.1:0-463 GCF_020135975.1 Campylobacter sp. W0014
ATTTACTCCAAGTATCTCCACAAATAAATAAAATTCTTTTACAAGATCCATTTTCTATCATAGAATAAATTGTATAAAGTCCATAAACATAACCTGAACAAGACTGATTGATATCAAAAGCTAATGTTTTTTCACTCAAACCTAATTTTCCATGCAAATAACAAGCTGTAGGAGGCATAAAAAAATCTGGAGTTTGAGTACAAACTATAATTGCATCTAGGGAGTTTTTATCTATATTCAATTCATTAAAAAGTATATTAGCCCCATATTCTCCTAAATCACTAGCAGTTGTTTCTTGATCAGCTTCATATCTGTATTGTAAACCAACATTTTTTTTAATTTGAGATAGTTTTTTAATATCTCCTTGATATCTTGTATCGAGTTCATCGTCTATATTAATAAGATTTTGAGGAGCTATAGTAAGAACGTGGCTTAATCTTACATGGTTAAAGGAGGCTTGCAT
>NZ_JACHTR010000106.1:0-389 GCF_020135975.1 Campylobacter sp. W0014
AGCATAGTCTTTGATTTGAGAGATAAGTTCTTTAGGGTTCATTAGTAACTTTGTCCTGTATATTTTTCATCACTTTTTATAAATTTACCATTAGTAAAATAATGAAAAGATCCTCCTCCTGCACTTTTACGACTAATGCTAGAAAAGCTAAATCCTCTTCCTTCATCTCCAAATAATCCATAACTTTTTACTTTATAATCTATCATAGTATAAAAAGTAATAGGATATCTCTTACCTTTGCATACATAATAACTACTCATAATCAAATAAGGTTTTAATTTTTTATAGTTTTCTTCTCCCATATATGCTTTAAATTGATCTTCATAGTATGCAAATTCGGGTTTATCATCGAAATTAAAATTAGATTCGCCTATTTTATAGCTATTAAT
>NZ_JACHTR010000107.1:0-387 GCF_020135975.1 Campylobacter sp. W0014
TGTTCCAGCAATCTCGGTTGGACCATAAAGATTAATAAATTTAGTCTCCTTGAGATGATTTTTCCAAATATTTAAAGTTTTAGTAGGCATAATCTCACCCACCCAAGCTACTATTTTTAAAGAATCAAGCCTAAATTTCTCTAAAGCATTTCCTTTGCAAAGATGGGTTAAAACTGAAGGTATCCAAGAAATAGTAGTGATTTTTTCTTGTTCAATATAAGAAAAAATTTCATTTGGAAAAGCAAAGATATGATTAGAGATGATGTGTAAGGTTGCACTCACTTTTACACTTGAAAAAATATCTCTCGCAGAAGCACTAAAATAAAACGGAGTTTGATTAAGTAAAGAATTTTTAGAATTAATCTCCAAAATTTCACAAATTTTTAA
>NZ_JACHTR010000108.1:0-384 GCF_020135975.1 Campylobacter sp. W0014
TTTCTAATATGTTGCCAGTCCATAAAAAAAGAACAATGTGCAAGTATAACCCAAGGCGAATAGTAAAACACTAAACATAAACTTTCTTTTAAAAATGGATATTAAGAAAAATACTCCTATACCACAACAACCAACAATAAACAAGCTTAAACTAGAAAAATAAAATGCTAAAAATATAAATACCGCAGATAAAACCAAAGGAATGGCATTATAAATATATAATAAATTAAACATTATGCAAGAATATACAATAACAAATAACTCTATTGCATTTCTATCAAATATTAATAAAAATAAATTCTTATCATATTTACCATAACTAATGTAAATGTAGTGAAAAGTTAGAATAATATAAGTTACCAAAGCAAGAATCAAGCTACACAC
>NZ_JACHTR010000109.1:0-377 GCF_020135975.1 Campylobacter sp. W0014
GGCATTTTTAAATGCATCTATGAGTTTGTTATTTATTTTTAATATCTCTTCTTGATCTTTTTCATAATAATCACAACTAAGTTCTAAAAAATAAGTTCTAGAAAATGTAAAAAATGGGTCTCTTGAGCATAGATTGTGATAATCTTGAAGTTCTAAAGTGTTAGCATCAAATAATAAAAGTCTATTTTCTTTTAATTCTTGAGAAAAATCCAAAAGATGAAACATGATTTTTATAATTTCTAATTCTTTTTCAAAAACGACTAAATGCTCATAATGTTTGTTTTTTAAAAGAGCTTTAAATAAAATTCCATTTCCAAAACCATAAAAATAAAGCACAGGATATAAAAGGTATTTTTCATTATAAGTTTTTAGCATAA
>NZ_JACHTR010000110.1:0-362 GCF_020135975.1 Campylobacter sp. W0014
TTAATTTTAATACACAAGTTGTGTCCATATCTAATAACACTCTAAGACAAAGTTCAAGGGCATTCCCATCAAACCAGCTAATATCAAATCCAAATTCTAAATGTTTTTTTGTATTATTGATATAACTTCTTCTAAATCTTTTTTAACCAGATTTATATCATCACCGCGAGCATATTTATCCATAGCGTTATGAAATTTTCTATCTTCTATGGCAAAAAAATAACGTTTTCTTCTTGCATCTCCTAAAGGAAGCTCCAAGAGTCTTTTTTCATCTTTTTTAACTTCTTCTTCCCATTCTATTATACGTTCGGTAAAATACGCTTCATCTTTACTAGTATCCCTTAGCATTTTCTATCCTTTCT
>NZ_JACHTR010000111.1:0-361 GCF_020135975.1 Campylobacter sp. W0014
ACGATTGATTTAAATAAATATGATTTTGCCTATGATGAAGAAGGTAGAATCATTTGGGCTTTATATAATGATATTGAAAAAGGTAAATTAAAAGATCCAAGAGATATGGATTCTACTCCTGAAAGTAGAAATAAATTTGATGATGCTATGGATAGATATAGAAATGGGATGAAAACTAATTTTGATGTAGATACTCCAAATGATTGGAGTGAACAACAAGCCACTTTATTCAAAGATACTCTAGTATTAACTGCCAAACTAGCAGCCCTCACTCCTCCTCAAGGCTATCCTAATGCCCCTTATTATTTTACCCCTGAAAGATTGGAATGGATTTATAAAAGAGGATATTTAGATAAACTCC
>NZ_JACHTR010000112.1:0-352 GCF_020135975.1 Campylobacter sp. W0014
AATAAGATTTTCGCAAACTTATGATAGCTTAGGTATTTATTTTCCACTACAAGGTGAAGTTTGGGCTGATGGTCAAGTAGAACATATAATTAAAATACAATATTGCAATACCAGAGCTTTTTTATTGCAAAACAATTTTCACTCTCAAAATCTTGTATTTGAAAGTTTTAGGATGAAATTAAGAGAAGATGAGGATTTTAAAAGACACATGAAATACGGAAGTATAATTTTTTTTCAAGGATATCCTAGTAATGATCCCAAAGAATATGATTGGATAGTGCAAAGCGATGCTTTTCTCGCTTATCGTTTTAATCAAGCTTTAACCTTAGCTTTTTTAAATGCTTACAATAAA
>NZ_JACHTR010000113.1:0-348 GCF_020135975.1 Campylobacter sp. W0014
ATCGATATAAGGAGAAGTTCTTAAGATATGATCAGCTTCAAACAAAGCTTTAGAATATTCTTGGGTGTATTTGCCTGTGGGTTTAGCATTTCCTGAAAAAATGATTTTATTAGTGTCTTTATATACATCCATTATTAACCCATTAGGTGTATAAATTTCATAAATTTCACTCATTATCTATCCTTTCTTAATTTAACCCATATATAAACCATCTTCTATGATTATAGTAGTGGCTAATCTGCCTATGAAGTTAGGCGGAGCTTTTGTTTCTGATGTGATATCAGCATTTGCATCTATCTTACTAGCCATATCTTCCTTGCTTCTACTTGTATTAGAAGTTTTATCTCT
>NZ_JACHTR010000114.1:0-345 GCF_020135975.1 Campylobacter sp. W0014
GAAGAAAGCTTGAAAAACAAAGACAATGAAGAAGGAAACGAGGAGGATATAGAAAGTGTAACTAAAAACAAACAATCCCAAAAATTACCGCCTAACTTCATAGGCAGATTAGCCACTACTATAATCATAGAAGATGGTTTATATATGGGTTAAATTAAGAAAGGATAGATAATGAGTGAAATTTATGAAATTTATACACCTAATGGATTAACATTAGATGTGGAAAAAGATACCAATAAAATACTCTTTAAAGAAAATGTTAAGCCCACAGGCAACTATACCGAAGAATATTCCAAAGCCCTTTTTGAAGCACACGACATTAAACGAAACTCCCCCTACAAAGAC
>NZ_JACHTR010000115.1:0-343 GCF_020135975.1 Campylobacter sp. W0014
AAAAGAAATTAATAATTATTTAAATGTTGCGGATGAGTTGCTTGTCTTTATGAGTAAAATTGAAAAATTACCATCTAAGTATAATTTAGGTAAAATAATGTTTGAAATTAATTTTATGACTTATAATATCTTGTTTTTTGGTTTTACTTTAGATACAAATCTTATGTGTTCTATACCTCAAAAAGAACAGTTATTAAAAAATATGATTAATTCTTATAAAAAAATAAATTTATTTCATGATGCGGATTTAAAATTTCAAGATCAAGAATTATACGAAGCAATATATGTAACAAAAAAACTTAATTATTTCATAAATTTTGCTAAAGGAAGATTAAATGCATGC
>NZ_JACHTR010000116.1:0-341 GCF_020135975.1 Campylobacter sp. W0014
AGGGAATTTTAGAAATTATTACTAATCGACTAAAAATTGACTATAATAAAGTTCCCTTAAGTATAAATAAATACGCAAATCTAGGAGCAGCTTCTATTCCTGCAACCTTATGTGATACTATCAATTCTTATGAATTTCCATTGCAAAAAACTTTAAAAATTGTTTTAGGTGGCTTTGGGGCGGGACTTAGTTGGGCAAATGCCCTTATGACTTTAGATACTGATTTTATATGTAAAAAAGTTCAAATTTATCAAAAGGAGAAAATCTTATAATGACAATATGTTATAAAACTGATTGGCAAATTTTGATAATGTATAATATATGGGGGGGGGATATATAAT
>NZ_JACHTR010000117.1:0-324 GCF_020135975.1 Campylobacter sp. W0014
TCCTAATAACTCAAATATATATACCATAGCCACTAAAAAAATATATCCACATAAAAAAGTTATTAAAATTCTCCAAGCTCTTAAAAAGATAAAAATTACAGGTGCAAAAATAAAAAATAAAATTTTAAAATTATAGATAAACTCATGATATTTCATATATATAAATATTAATATCACAAGCAACAATAATGCAAAAAAATTTTTAATATAAAGCATATTCAATATAAAAATAAATAACATAATAAATAAAATAGTGAATTGATCATAATTGTTACTGATATAAAAATATACCATAGGAATGATAAAAATCCCTACACTACACAC
>NZ_JACHTR010000118.1:0-315 GCF_020135975.1 Campylobacter sp. W0014
GAAACATTAAATACCGCAGAAGCTGTAGACATAGCTGAAATAAAAACAGCACCTGCTCCTAAACCAACAGACATGTTTTTACCAGAACCTACCGAAAAGCCCGATCCTTGAGAAAATCCTGAACCGTCTGAACTCATATAAGCAGAAACTGAGGTATAGCCTACTATAACTTGTTTTCCACCACCTTTAAAAGCATTAAATCCCATGGCATCAGCTGTATTAGCATCGATTTGCCCTTTGGATTCTCTTAAAGACACTGAATTTTGTGAGATAAGATCAGCTGCTCCCATACCTATAGCGCTAAGTCCTGTTCCA
>NZ_JACHTR010000119.1:0-310 GCF_020135975.1 Campylobacter sp. W0014
GATGGCGTAAGCATAACCTTAATCGAATACTCCGAAAAAGAACATAAATCTTATTTTGATTTAGGTTCAGATGGTAAAGGTTTAAAATATCTTTTTATGCCTTTTGGAGCCTTCAGAAATACAAATTTAAAAGCCATGAAAGAACCTGAAATTTTAAATAAAAATATAAAAGAAAAACAAGTATATATGAATGGACTTGAAATTTTTAATTTTGCTACAAGAAAAGAACCATTAGCCTTTTCACAACTTTTGCAATATGCAAACTATGATCAAGATAAATTGGATTTTGTCTTTTTTCATCAGGCCAATA
>NZ_JACHTR010000120.1:0-306 GCF_020135975.1 Campylobacter sp. W0014
TTTCTTTCTTTCATTTTCCAATATCTCTTCTCTTATTTTTTTATCAAAGATATAAATTCCACCATAATTTTTTGAAAGAATTTCTAATTCACTTGCTTTATTTTCTTTAAAAACACATGCACTTAAAGATACTAAAGAAAATAAGCTTAGAATTATCATTGTGATTTTCATTTGATACTCCTTTTTAAATTGTATTATTTCAAATATCTTATATAAATCAAATTTAGTTTTTATATATCATAAAAAACCTTTTTCATCATTCTCATCGATTAAATCAAGCATAGCATAACTAGCATCTGCTATATT
>NZ_JACHTR010000121.1:0-301 GCF_020135975.1 Campylobacter sp. W0014
TAAATTAAATCATAAGGAAAGTATTTATAGTGTTTAAATTCTTCTTTATTTAAATTCATTATCTTTACAATAACAGCACCTTCAAGATCCCAAGTATTAATAGGATCTCTTAATCTTGTATGTTTTTTCATATATTTATGTAAAAACTCAATATCCTTAGTAGCTACAAATTCTTTAATAAGTTCATGTTCTTTACGGATACACTTGCGTTCTAAATTTAAGTTTTTACCCATAGATCCTATAAAATGTAAAAACCAATCCCTATTAAGTATATCTCTTCTTTTTCTTTCATCTTCTTCTA
>NZ_JACHTR010000122.1:0-299 GCF_020135975.1 Campylobacter sp. W0014
CCATCACACTCCTTTTTTAAGAGTAGCTTCTCATATAGCAAGTAATCATTCAGGTTTTTATCATACTCCAAGAATAGGAGATGAAGTGATTATTTCTTTTTTAGATGATGATATAGATAAACCTTATGTAAGTGGAAGTTTGTATAATGGGGCTAATCCAAGTTTAGTAAATCTTCCTTTTAATGATCATCAAACTTCTCTTTCTTCTAAAACCATAGGTGTTAATGAAGAAGGTTATAATGAACTTACCCTCTCAAATATAAAAGATAAAGAACAAATTTATTTAAAAGCCCAAAAGG
>NZ_JACHTR010000123.1:0-292 GCF_020135975.1 Campylobacter sp. W0014
AGGCTATGCACAAGATGGTTGGTTTGACGCAGATATTTATGCAATGGAAAAAGGAATTAAATGGCAAAATTCTGTTATAGGTTATGGTGGAGCTTGGTTTGATAATCAGTTTAATCAAGCAAAAGCTAATGGCTGGAAAGCAAGTAGTGAAAGTATTAATTCTTATGTTGGATCTATAATGGATAGATTAAATAATCTCATAGGACAAACTAGGGTTTAAACTGATTTATAATAAAAAATATTATCTTAATAGATAATTCTTTTAAAATTATCTTTAAAAACTATTTTTTAC
>NZ_JACHTR010000124.1:0-286 GCF_020135975.1 Campylobacter sp. W0014
AAACCAAACCACTTCAACCCCATCCATTCTAGGGACACATTCTTCTATACAGTTTAACTCCCAATAATCATCTGGATCTAAAAAGATAATATAATCTATATTAGGGGTTTTAAAATTTAAAAGCTCATCTTTGTTTTTAAAAAATTTAGAACTTTTATAGACTTTATATATTTCATTATTTCCTTCTATGCTAAATTCTATTAAAGAATTTTCTTTAATATCATTAGTAATATTTTTAAGTTCATATTCTTTACTGAAATATTCTATGCCTAAATTTCTTGCTGAA
>NZ_JACHTR010000125.1:0-276 GCF_020135975.1 Campylobacter sp. W0014
TTCTCATCTTCATAAAAAAAGATTCCATTATTATGGCTTAATCTTGTAATAAAGTCTAAATCACTTTCATTGTATTGAGAAATGAGTTCTTGTTCTTCATAATTAAAATGTATATTAGAATAATCAATTTCTTTATGTAAGATATCTTGATAAAAACCAAGGGTTTGTTTGATCACTTCTATAATATTAGTATGAGTATAAATACGATTGGCTTTATTTAAAGAAAGTCTTTTTAAAACAGATTCTAGTTTAAAAGAAAAAAAGTGTTTGTATTTT
>NZ_JACHTR010000126.1:0-275 GCF_020135975.1 Campylobacter sp. W0014
AGAATTTGATCGTTATATGGATGGGTATTCTAATGGTATGATTAATGCTTATGGCTATGATATTCCAAATGACTGGAATGATGCGCAATTAAAAATAGATTCTATGATTTTAACTGCCAAACTAGCAGCCCTCACTCCTCCTCAAGGCTATCCTAATGCACCTTATTATCTTACTCCTGAAAAACTAGAATGGTATTATAAAAGACATAAGCTTGATAAACTTCTTGATCCTAGAATTCCTGCTATATATAGATATAATTTTCCGCAAGAACTTA
>NZ_JACHTR010000127.1:0-265 GCF_020135975.1 Campylobacter sp. W0014
AAGACAATCACAAACAAAAAACAATCATATAGCCAAGAAAGTCCAATCATACAAGTAAAGATAATAATATCAAATAAAATAATAAATAATATAAAGCTATAGATAATAATATAAAGTAAAGATAATGGATATAATATAAAGATAACAATATAAAGTAACAATATAAAGTAAAGATAATTATCAAAGATTTATTCAATGATAATTATCAAGTAAAGTTATTAAAGAAGAATAATTAATAATTTAAAAAAAAGATCATGATTTAAAG
>NZ_JACHTR010000128.1:0-265 GCF_020135975.1 Campylobacter sp. W0014
CATACAACCCAAAAAGAATAATAGAAAGAACTATAAAATCTTTAAAATTTGTAGTATTGTTCAATCCCCTAGGAAGCAAATAAAGCATAAAACATAAAAGTCCAATGTGTATTATTCCATAAAATAAAAATGCAGGTATATATTTTTTTGCTTCAAAAATAATTTCATCTTGAGTGTCTTGTTCTTTGATTTCTGTGTTGCTCATTTTTATCCTTTAAATAAGTTTTAATCTCTTGTATAAGATAAAATACTTTCATTCATCTTT
>NZ_JACHTR010000129.1:0-263 GCF_020135975.1 Campylobacter sp. W0014
TGAGGATTTCTTGGATTTGCAGTGATTCTTGCAGTTAAATCTCCTTTTTCTACAACTTGAACAGTAGAAACTGATTCTTTTACAGCTTGGTTATCTTGTTCTAAACCTTGTTTAGTCATAAGGATGTTTTCATTGATGGCTTTTGAGATTTGACCAAACTCATCATTGGTTTTTATATTAATTGTAGAGACATTCTTTGTTTTATGATTGATAAAATCAAAGAAGGCATTAAGACCGTTTTGGATGGTGGTGAGTGGGGAGAG